>JAGTUW010000345.1 GCA_018224345.1 Bacteroidota bacterium | reverse complement strand
TACCAAAACCATGAAGATGTCGCTGAACAAGTAACAGCTTCGTTGAATACCCCGGATATACATCCGGTATACGGGAAGGCCGTCATTTCGCATGACGGCCTCCTTTTTTTGCTGCAGTCGACCGCAGCACAAAACGTGAGAAACGACAGAGAATAAAAGCCCTCTGTGAACTCTGTGAACCCTGCCTGAGCCCCGCAGAAGCGAAGCGAAAGCGGGGTGGTGCATTCCCCTGCGGGCAAGGAGGACTTTACTGAAAAGACAGACGGTCCGCCGTAGCGGACCGTCGTGAGCGGGAGACGGGACTCGAACCCGCGACATTCAGCTTGGGAAGCTGACACTCTACCAACTGAGTTACACCCGCAATGCCGGATGAAAAATAGCTCCCGTGAGGATAACTGTCAAGTCCCGCGATGCGAATTCCGGACATTATGTTTGCGATCAGGCAGGAGGCGGGGCGTGTCCCTCACGTGTTGTCGGGACAATGCGTGGTTCCACTGTCAGTGAACCATTGTGCGCAGGCAGGCCGGAACACGTGCTTCCCATGCGGAGAAGAGAGGGCATGCACCACTGGCATGCATGGATTATTCGTGAATCCCCGCGGCTTTTCACATATTGTCGTATGTCGTAACTATGAGGAGTCCATGTATGTCTCTTGAACCTGCCCTGGAAGATCTGACTGCAACAATTCACGCGTATCGAAGCAGTCGTGTGCTCCTGACCGCCGTGGAATTGGGAATATTTACTGCATTGGCCGACGGAAAGCGTTCTTCACGGGACGTAGCCGGTGAACTCGGGCTGCATGTGAAGGGGGCGGACCGGCTGATGAATGCACTTGTAGCCATGGGATACTTGAGGAAACAGGATGAGCACTTCCTCAATACTGCGACGACCGATCGCTATCTTGTGCGGTCCAGACCCGATTACCTGGCGGGTATCGCGCACAGCAATCAGCTTTGGGAGTACTGGAGTCATTTAACGGAAGCAGTACGGGACGGGACCGTCACCTCACGCACTGATCTTGCTGAACGTGGTGATTCGTGGGCAGAACCTTTTATTGCTGCCATGCATCATCGCGCACGCGCGCAGGCGCCGGGAGATGTAAACCTTATCGACCTTCATGACGTGGAGCGCGTGCTCGACGTCGGTGGGGGATCGGCAGCCTACAGCATGGCGATGATTGCAGTGAAGCGCGATCTGCATGCAACAGTGTTCGATTTGCCCGGAGTGATCCCACTGACGCGACGATATATCGAAGAAGCCGGACTGGCGCATCGTATCGCTACAGTAGCGGGTGATTATCATCAGGATGAGCTTCCCGGTGGCTTCGATATCGTGTTTCTTTCTGCCATCGTGCACAGTAACGCGCGGGATGAAAACCGCCGGCTCATCAGGAAATGTGCTGCGTCTCTGAATCCAGGTGGCAAGGTGATCGTACAGGATTTCATTATTGACGAGGATAGAGTGCACCCAACGAACGCGGCATTGTTCGCCCTGAACATGCTGGTAGCTACAGAAGCAGGTGATACCTATACCGAAGCGGAAGTGCGATCGTGGATGGAAGAAGCAGGACTCACCGATGTGCGCAGGGAGGATACCCCGTCGGGAAGCACACAGATTACAGGAGCAGGATCCTGACAGAGCCAACGGCCGCGAAATTGGCATCAGGCATGACGTATCACCGGAATCGCACGGTGACAATACGTTTGTATCACGAACAACAATTCAACTGTCCGCAAGGACTGCTACAAGGAGAATGAAGGATATGGTCAACCGTATCGGTATTCGCAAGGAAACAAAGGACAAGACGCAACGCCGTGTCCCGCTTTCGCCCGGACAGGTGCAGGAATTGATCGGGCGACAGGGACTGCGCGTGTGCGTGCAACCGATGCCCAACCGCGTCTTTCCCGACGCGGAGTATGTTTCTGCGGGTGCCGAAGTGCGCGAGGATCTGTCCGACTGCAATATTGTATTCGGGGTCAAGGAAATTCAACCTGCATTCATGCTCGACGGCATGGCGTATGCGTTTTTCTCTCATACCATCAAGGCGCAGCCGTACAATATGCCCATGCTCAGGCATATCCTCGATCACGGTATCACTCTTGTCGATTACGAGTTGATCAAGGACGATGAGGGCCGTCGTCTGGTGTTCTTTGGAAACTACGCCGGATATGCCGGAATGATCGATTCAATGTGGGCGTTGGGACGGCGGCTGGAGATCGAGGGATTGACAACACCGTTTTCCCGTATCCGGTATGCAACCCAATACCGTCTGCTCGCTGATGCCGAGCACGAATTCCGGGAGGTCGGCGCGCGTATCAGCAGCGAAGGTCTACCACCGGCGTTGACCCCGTTCGTCTGCGGCTTCACCGGTTACGGGAATGTCTCGAAAGGTGCACAGCAACTGTATGATCTACTGCCCGTGGAGGTGATTGCTCCGGCCGGGCTGGCGGACTTTTTTCAACGCGGCGAATTTTCGAATCGTGTCGTGTACAAAGTGGAGTTCCGGGAAGAGGATATGTTCGCAGCATTGCGACCGGACGCCGGTTTTGACCTTCAGGAGTTTTATGATCACCCGGAACGCTATCGGGCACGCTTTGACGAATACCTGCCCTTCCTGACGATGATGATCAATGGAATTTACTGGGAACCGCGCTACCCGCGTCTGATTACGATCGAAGACGCACGCGCTCTCTGGTCGCGGCCCGAACGTCCCCGTCTGCGCGTCATCGGCGATATCACCTGCGATATCGATGGTTCGATTCAGATGACTGTCAAAGAAACGAACGCGGAAGCGCCGGTCTTCATCTATGAACCTCTCGGCGGTACTGTGATCGATGGCGTCGAGGGTGATGGACCGGTCATCCTTGCTGTCGACAAGCTGCCGACCGAGCTCCCGCTGGAGGCCAGTATGGCCTTCGGTGCCTCATTGTTACCGTTGGTGTCTGCGCTGGCGGCGGCGGACTTTCGCGCGTCGTACGAGGAACTTATGCTTCCACCGGAGTTGAAGCGCGCGGTGATCGCGCACGCCGGCCGGTTGACCCCGGATTTCGCGTATCTGCAATCCGCAGTCGAAGACGTGAACACGGGGGGGGAGTAGTCGATGTGGGGGAGTGGTGTGTACGATAGAAACGGACAAGACCCTCCACTGTGCGAGAGCACGGTGGAGGGCCTTGAATAAAGCGGCAGGTGTTACAGCGTTGTCTCGTGCTCGATCAGCCGTATATTCATCGTATCCAATTCCTTGAGCACCGGTTCGTAAATATGTGGCTGCACGGGGATGCAGACGCCCGTGCCTTTGAGCTGCCCACTCAGAATCAATTTCGTCGCGATTGCTGCAGGGAGACTGACGGTACGCGCCATGGAACTGTCCCCACCTTCGATACCCGTATCGACCATGGTCGAAGTCAGCAATGTCTTGCGTCCGTCGGAATATTCCGCAACGAACTCATGGTGCTGAAGGAGCATATCGACTTCACCCGGCGCATAGACAAGTTTGTCCTCGAGGATGTGGGCAAACATGTCGAAAACGCTTTTCTGTTCCAGAGGCAGAATTTCCTCGGACAGAAGGCCCATCCACTGCAATTTTTTGATCGTGATCGAGTAGCGTGGAATATCGAGGAAACGCGCGATGTCATCGAGAAGATTGTCTCCGTTGCTGTCGACCAGTGCCGCCATGGTTTCCCGCGGGGACGTATGGCGGAAATCAAATATTCGTTCCTGATCCAGCAATCCGAGTTTCTTGAAATAATTCCAGGATTCACAATGGCCGACGTTTCGCAACGTACCGCGATACATGCTTTTCGTATCCTCGATACCGTAGATCTTCATATACGGCAGTGCATCCCTGTTGACATAGGCCTCGAAGGTCCCGGCGCCCGGCACATCCAGCAGCCAGTAATGTTCGAACAGATGCTCCGGAAGTACGTTGACGATGGTTCCGTTTTTGAGGTACCGGCCATTGTTTTTTGCAGCGAGCATGACGCCGACCGGGCTCCAGGAGAACTTGTAACCCAGTGGGTTGTTGTTGTCCCGTTGGGCAGGGAGTCCGCCACAGTATGAATAGAAGCTGCTGATTCTGCCGCCAGCGGCTTTGACACGATTGATGACGCTCATTGCGGCCATATGGTCGATACCCGGATCGACACCGATTTCATTGAGGAAAATCAACCCTTTCTCACGTACCGTGTCGTCGAGTGCCTGCATTTCCGGTTTCACATATGATGTCGTCACCAGGTCCCTTCCCAGTTCGACGCAAAGATTCGCGACGTTCATGTGATGAATCCACGGCACAAGACTGATAACGATTTGTGCTTTTTTAATTGCGGCGCGCAGGGACTCCTCATCCTGCACGTCAATCGCTTGTGCGATCCCGCGCGGATGGGAATCAATCAGCTTCTCCGCTTTGCTTACTGTGCGGGAAGCAACGGTCACCTGAATGTCCTGCTCGTTGAGGAGGTATCGCACCAATGGACGTGCCACGAGGCCTGCACCCAGTACGAGAACCTGTTTCATTGGAGACTCCTTTGTTTCTCGAATAAGAATGATTGGTAATGGTTCGGAATGAAGAATAACGATGTATCAGAAATCCCGGACATCCACAAAAACGGATATCTGGGTGTGATAAGGCGAGTAATCCGTGGTGAAACAGCGCTGGTCAATGGGGAGAGGATGAGCGTGCGGAATGGAAGTGAAGGAGACATACGCATGCCGGATAAGGTGAAGCCGCGCGATCACGACCCGCACGGCACATGCAATATACCTGCTTTTGTTCGAGAAAAAAATATCATTTGGTTGGATCGCATCGGGCTAATCGCTACTTTTGTAACGAATAGCCTCTCTTAACCTTCTAACCTTCTTTGACAATGAGGCAACACATACCCGGCCGGATGGGCATACCGGCCAGGTATGATCATCTCCATGATTACTGTCATCGCACCATCACCTGACGACAAACGTATCTTCTCCGTGGCGAAGCTGATACCCGGTGCTGTACATCGCAGCCGGGACGTCGTGACGCATGCTTCGGGAAAAGGAGCGAACGCCGCGCGAGCAGCCGCAATATCCGGGGCGCAGGTCGTTCTCTGCACACCAGCGGGCAGCAACCTGCGCTCGCGACTTGAACGGCAGCTTGTGCCGTTGGGGATACAACTGCGATTGACGCCGACGCAGCGGCAGACGCGAAGCTGCATCAGTATTGTGGAAGAGGGCGGTCGCGCCACGGAATTTATTCAGGAGGCGCTGCCGCTCGATCCCGATGAAGCGGATCGCTTTCTTCGTGAAGCTATACTCAGTATTGAGGCGGCTGATGGTGTATTGCTGGCAGGGTCGTTGCCCGGTGGACTCTCCCCGGCGTTTTATACCGCCTGTGCCCGTCGCTGTGTGGAGTGTGCGCAACCCCTGGTTGTCGATGCCCAGGGCTGGACGCTGTTGGCAGCTCTTGCAGGGGCGGCGGCAGGGAAACCACTTATTGCCGGAGAGGAGAGGCGAGCACAATTGCGGACTGCTACGGAGAGCAGAAGAAAACCTGTCATCGTGAAAATCAATCGCGAGGAATTCAGCGCACTGCATGCATTGTTTTCCGGGACGAACGGCAGCGATGATGAACTGGCAGCGATGTTGCATGGACTCGGCGCTGACGGTGTTGTCATCAGCGACGGACCGCATCCCGTTCACGCCTGGTGGGGTGAGCGGTCAGTGCAGTATCCCGTGCCTGCGATCACGGCAACCAATCCCATCGGTAGCGGCGATGCGATGAGTGCGGGTGTGCTCCTGGCAATTGTCGAAGGACGTACGATGCATGAGGCGGTCGAAAGGGGAATCAGGATGGGGACGGCAAATGCGCTGACATTGCTGCCCGGGGAAGTATGACGCGGGGGGGGAGGACGGAATCAGATCGCGTCGTTGCCGGACTCCCTTGTACGAATACGGATGACATCCTGAACCGGAAGGACGAATATCTTTCCATCCCCCACCTGGCCTGTCGCAGCGGATTGTACAATGCAGTCAATGACCTGTTGTACGAGATGGTCGGCGACTACCAGCTCGATCTTCAGCTTCGGAAGCGTCTCCATGCGATATTCCGCTCCACGGTAGGTCTCACTCTGTCCTTTCTGACGTCCGAACCCCCGTACATCGGAAATACTCATCCCGAATATATCAATATTGCGCAGCGCGTCACGGACATCGTCAAGTTTGAAAGGGCGGATGATTGCTTCGATTTTTTTCATGGAGAACATCGGTTGATGGAACGCGTACTGAACAATGTTGCCTTGCCATACTGTGCGAAGGAAAATACCGCGCAGAAAATGGAAAAGCAATCGTTGTGCAAGTCCTTCATCTTTCGTAACATGCAGTTGCTCTCGTATCTGTCGGGCCGCGTGAGTCATCATTCCTCATCTGACGGAGCCGTCCAGAATGTATCCAGCCATCATCCTGCTTCCTCAACCTGATCGATCCAGTCGTCTTCTGCTGTTGCTTCGTCCCGTGCTCGCAATCCCACATTTGTTCTGGTCCCTGCTCTACGGCCTCGGTGCCGGGATACTGCACTTCCTTTCGTTCTGGTCCATTGTCTTCACCGGCCGCCATCCCAAAGGGCTGTGGAATATGCTTCTGAGTTATTTTTGCTATTCGGTCCGTTTGCAGGCATGGATGTTGTGGCTGACCGACCGGTATCCGCCGTTTACCGGTGCTGCATCTTCCGGCCACCCCGTAGCGGTCAGGATTGTATATCCGGAGCGTATGTCCCGCGCAACGGTGTTTTTCCGCATGCTGTTGCTGTTTCCGCATCTGTTCTTTGTGATCGGCTACACTTTTCTCTGTGCGTTCGTGCAATTTCTTACATGGTGGACAATCCTCTTCCTGGGCAGAATGACGGACTGGCAGTATCGTTACATTGCTTCATACTGTCTGTATACGCTGCGATTGAACGCATATATTCTGTTGCTTGTCGACGAATATCCGCCATTCAACGGTGCACAGCCACGCGCGGTGGAGGTTCGTTTTGCCTGACGCAGTGGTGATATTCAGGATTCGCTTGCCGGAATTATTTGATGTGACGAATAAATTTTCTACCTTGTCCCCCGATTTATTGTTTCAGGCAACTGTTGAAAAAGACAAATGTTAACTGAATTCGGGAAAGCCCTCATCTTCATCATTATCGGCCTGGTCTTCGTGGCGGTCGGGCTGCTGGTCGCAAAGATACTGCGGCCCCACAATCCGACGGCGGAAAAAACCATGCCCTATGAATGCGGTGAGGATCCGATCGGTCCGCAATGGATGCGTTTCAATATCCGCTTCTATGTCGTCGCCCTGATTTTCATTCTGTTTGATGTCGAGCTCGTTCTGCTTTTTCCCTGGGCGCTGATCTATGAACGTCTCGGCATGTACGCCTATGTCGCGGGTGCGATATTCATCGTGATTCTGTTTCTTGCGGATTTCTATCTCTGGGCCAAGGGAGACCTCGAGTGGATTCGCCCTCAGGCCAATATCCCACGGCTCGACAGCCTGATCGACCGCATTCCGTTGAGATCGAAACCCGGGGTCTCCGCGCCGACAACACCTTCCACAAAGAATGAGTGAGTTCGAAAGGAATACACATGGGTCTTCTCAGTCAGCAATATGACGATGGCAACATTGTTCTGACATCTGTCGAGGGCGTGCTCAATTGGGCACGACTCTGTTCCCTCTGGCAGATGTCCTTCGGCCTCGCCTGCTGTGCCATCGAAATGATGGCCGCCAGTGCGTCTCACAATGATATCATGCGTTTCGGCGTGCTGCCCCGGCCGAGCCCCCGCCAATGTGATGTCATGATTGTTGCCGGGACGGTGACACTGAAAATGGCAACACGCGTCAAACGTCTCTATGAGCAGATGGCCGAACCACGTTATGTCGTCTCCATGGGGAGTTGTTCGAACTGCGGTGGTCCTTACTGGGAGCACGGCTATCACGTGCTCAAGGGCGTCGATCGTGTCGTACCCGTCGATGTGTATATCCCCGGTTGTCCTCCGCGTCCCGAAGCATTGCTTGAAGGGTGGATGCGTCTGCAGGAGAAAGTCCGGGACTTCACCATCGTAAAGGAGAAGTAAGCGCATGGGGAAGACACACGAAGAAATATGCACCTATCTCAGCGAGCTGTTCCCGGATGCGGGTCTCGAGTATGACGACGCCGTGCCCTGTATCAATGTGCCTCCTGCATTGATTCGCGAAATTGCTCTGCAGGTCCGTGACGATGCGGAACTCGCATTTGATACGCTCATGTGTTTGAGTGGCGTCGATTTCGGGGACGGTACACTCGGCGTTGTATACCATCTCGATTCGATGTCACTGCGGCAGAAGCTCACACTCAAAGTGACCATTCCGGTTGCCGAAGCATGTGTCCCCACTGTCGAACGGGTCTGGCGGATAGCCGAATGGCATGAACGCGAGGCCTACGATCTGGTCGGGATTGTATTCCAAGGTCATGGTGACTTGCGCCGCATTCTGTTACCCGAAGACTGGGAAGGGCATCCCCTGCGCAAGGATTACCAGGTGCAGGAATTTTACAACGGAATGAAAGTACCGTATTGAAAAGGATGACGCTTCAATGACTGAGAACCTGGACGTTCTTCGGCAAGGCATCGCGTCGGGTCGGCTGAAAACAGATGAACTCGTGCTCAACATGGGTCCACAGCACCCTTCGACACACGGGGTGCTGCGTCTTGAACTCGTTCTCGACGGCGAAATCGTGGTGAAGATCATTCCCAGCATGGGGTATCTGCACCGTTGTTTCGAAAAACACGCCGAGGCCATGACCTACCCTCAGGTCGTACCCTACACGGACCGCATGGACTATCTCGCGGCAATGAACAACAATCATGGCTATGCGCTGGCTGTCGAGCGGTTGCTGGGCATAGAGGTCCCGGAACGTGTGGAGTATATTCGCGTCATCATGGCGGAACTGCAGCGTATCGCCTCCCATCTTGTCGCCATTGGCACGTTCGGCATGGACGTCGGGGCGTTTACCCCGTTTCTCTACTGTTTCCGTGACCGCGAATATATTCTCGACATCTTTGAACGGACCTGCGGAGCACGTCTGCTGTATAATTATATCTGGGTAGGCGGGCTGTCCCATGACGTTCACGACGGTTTCGAACGCGACGTCGCCGATTTTATCCGCAAATTCCGTCCGACGGTCACCGAAGTCAATAATCTCCTGAATTACAACAAAATATTTATAGAACGCACTGCACATGTCGGCGTGCTGCCGGCCGATGTCGCCGTCAGTTACGGATGTTCGGGGCCGATGCTCCGTGGCTCCGGTGTCGACTGGGACCTCCGTCGCGACGATCCATATTCCATCTATGATCGCTTTGACTGGAATGTTATCGTTGGAGATGGTGCGGCGGGGACGCTCGGTGATTGCTGGGACCGACACATGGTGCGTGTCGGCGAAATGGAGGAGAGTTGCCGCATCATCGAACAGGCACTCGAAAGCTTTCCCGCTGCCGGAGACATCGCGGAAGCGATTCCGAAACGCATCCGGCCACCGAAAGGAGAAATTTACACGCGGGTGGAAAATCCCCGGGGTGAGCTCGGATATTATCTGATCAGCGACGGATCTGCAAACCCGTTTCGTCTGAAAGTGCGCGGGCCGAGTTTCGTCAATCTCAGTGTGATCGATGAGATTTCCCGTGGTCATCTCATCGCGGATCTGGTTGCCATTCTCGGCAGCATCGATATCGTACTCGGCGAAGTGGATCGATAAACAAGCTACACTGTAAGCACACGCTCTATGGAATCTCTGCTTCAATCTTTTTTCGGCGACAATATCCTGACCCTGCTGCTGTACTGTTCGCTGCCGCTGGTCTTTCTCCTTCTCTATGCACTGCTGGCAATCCTCGGTGAGGTGAAAGTGTCCGCATGGATGCAGGACCGTCTCGGTCCGATGCGCACCGGTCCGTATGGTATTATTCAGCCGATTGCCGATGTGCTCAAGTTGTTGCAGAAAGAGGACATCACGCCTGCAAACGCGGACAAATTCCTGTTCAATCTTGCGCCGTATCTGTCATTCATGAGCGCCTACGCCGCACTCGCCGTCATTCCGTTCAGCAGTCAGTATGTCGGCGCGGATCTCAATCTCGGATTGTTCTACCTGCTTGCCATCAGTTCTCTCAATGTCGCGGCTATCATGATGGCAGGCTGGGCCTCGAACAACAAATACAGTCTCTACGGTTCGATGCGTGCCGTCGCGCAAATCGTCAGTTATGAAGTCCCGGCCGCAATGGTCCTGGTCATTGTCGTCATGTTCATCGGCAGCCTCAATCTGCAGGATATTATCATCGCGCAATCAGGTCCGTTCTGGAACTGGATAGTCTTCGGGGGGCCGAAGCAGGATGTCATGCTCGCCAGCGGACACACGCTCGATGCATCGTGGACCAATCTTATTTTCTTCCCGCTGTTTCTTGGAACTTTCGTCATGTATTACATCTCCGGACTGGCGGAAACCAATCGTACTCCCTTCGATATTCCGGAAGCCGAGTCGGAGTTGGTATCGGGGTATCACACCGAATACAGCGGGATGAAATTCGCGATGTTCTTCATGTCGGAATACGCGAACATGTTTATCGTCTCCGCCGTCACCGCTATTCTGTTCTTCGGCGGGTGGAACAGTCCGTTCGGTGTCTACCTCGGCGATGCCTTCGACGCACCCTGGCTTGTGGCCGTCGAGCAGTTCGGCTGGCTGGTACTGAAAGGTCTCTTCTTCGTCTTCATGATGATATGGATACGCTGGACGCTGCCGCGCCTGCGTGTGGATCAGCTGATGTATATGTGCTGGAAGGTGTTGATCCCATTTTCCTTCGGGGTCGCCTTGCTCGTTGGTTTTCTTGTGGTCATTCTTTAGAACGAATATGAAAGTATAGAGTATGAGTGGGTATTTCAAGGATATTTACGAAGGAATCGCCACCGCACTGATCGGGATGAAAATCACCTGGAAGCATCTGTTTGTCAGAAATGTAACCATCCAGTATCCCGATGAGAAACATGACATCCCCGAGCGGGTGCGCAACCGGTTGTATGTCAACATGGATGACTGTATCGGCTGTGATCAGTGCGCGAAAGCCTGTCCGGTCAATTGCATCACCATCGAGACTGCAAAGTCATTGCCTGAAGAGAATCTGGGTGAGACCTCCACAGGACATAAAAAGAAACTCTGGGTCACGCGTTTCGATATCGATATTGCCAAGTGTTGTTACTGTGAGCTCTGTGTACCGCCGTGTCCGACCGATTGTATTTTCATGACCCCTACCTACGAATTCTCGGAATACAACCGTAACGATCTGATCTATCGTTTTGCTACACTCGAGCCCGGGGAGGCGGCGGAAAAAACCGCCAATGCGGAACGGATAAAAATGGAGACAGCGGCAAAGCGAGCAGCCGAGCTGGAAGAGAAAAAACGCGCTGCTGCCGAGAAAGCTGCCGCCGAGAAAGCCCACGATGCGGGTGATCCCACCGCACCGAGTCCGATTGAGCATGTCGCACAAAGAACCGATACAAGGGAGCGTACACCGAAGCCGTCCAACACGGGTGGTGAAACCTCAGAGCCGTCATCGTCCGGAGACAAATCCGCTCCCTCCGCATCGTCTTCCGGTCAACCATCATCTTCCGGCTCTGATCCGTTTGATATGAAGACAGCTCCGCATGACGGTAGTGCTTCTGTCCGGAGCGACGCGGGAGCTGATCGTGATGCGAGTAGTCGTCCTGCCGCATGGTAGCGGTTTCCAGTCATCAACAGTCATGAGCCAATGGAACTGACAATCCTTTTTTACGTCTTTGCGGCATTGACATTGCTGCCCGCGCTGGTGGTCGTATTTTCACGCAGCCTGATTCATGCGGCGTTTTCGCTGCTGTTCACTTTTATGGGTGTCGCGGGACTGTACGTGTTGTTGAATGCCGATTTCATAGCCGTCGCACAGATTATGGTGTACATCGGCGGTATTCTGATACTCCTCGTCTTTGGTGTCATGCTGACGAGGCGTCCAACGGATGTAGATATTCAGACGAGCGTGATGAAAACCCTGCCCGCGACCATCGTCGTCGCTGCAGTATTGGGAACGTTGCTCGTCACGCTTGTTCCTGCACAGTGGATACAGATCGATGATATGCCTGCGATTGACGGGACGGCCCTGGAAATCGGTGAATTGCTGATGACAACCTTCATTCTGCCATTCGAAGTCGCCGGGATTCTTCTGCTCGTGGCCGTCATGGGTGCCGCGTTGATCGCACGTAAACCGAAGGAGTTGTGACCATGCCGGAAGTCGGACTCACTCATTACCTCGTCGTCAGCATTGTACTGTTCTGTCTTGGCCTGCTCGCGCTGGTGACACGACGCAATGCCGTGCTGATGCTGATGGGTATTGAGTTCATTCTCAATGCCGCCAACATCAATCTTATCGCGTTTTCACGTTTTCAGGGGCTCAATCTCGACGGACACGTGTTTGCTTTGTTCGTGATTATTCTGGCTGCAGCGGAAGCCGCCGTTGCCCTCGCCATCGTGCTGCATATCTATCGCATGTACAATACTGTCGAAGCTGATCAGATCGCCAATCTCAAGGAATGACGATCCGATCTCCATATCGCCACACCGTGTCGCCACTGCGTCGATCGATGCGATCGCTTCTCCTGATCGTCACCTCTGTCATTCTCACCGGATCCCTTCAGTTGCTGATGAATCCTGTGGCATTCGGACAGAAAATCACTTACGGCTGGGAGCCATTGAACATGCTCGTAATCGGTGCGGGCGGCGGTGCGACGAAATACTTCGGTGAATTCGCCGATCAGTACTACGGCGCAACATTCTACGGGTACATGCGCTACTATGTCCTGAACGAAGTGGCCTTGCAGATCGACGGTGGTGTGGGGAATTACGTGTACAACCGGCGGCTGAGAGATCAGTTCAAGGACGCCTATGTCCGGCAGTTCTATCGCGATCCGCGTCTGGTCGGCGGATTGTTGGATTTCCCTGAAAACATCGACGAGATCGCCGATGATGCACGTATGAGGACACCCGTATTCGAAAAAGACCCGCTGTGGTTCGGGGAGTTCCGTATCCTCGTCAATCTGTTTCCGAAACGCATGGTCAATCCCTACTTCACAACGGGGATCGGACTCATGCAGTTTGATAATGCGAGCGCAGGTATGAGACTTCAGGACGGGTCTTCATTGCTCAATGTCACCTTCGGCAAGGAGCCTTTCTACGTGGATCTGGCTGATGGCAGTATTGCCGAGGGAATATCCACACTCCCCGCCGATGCGAGCACACTGGCGATCATCCCTGTTGGTTTCGGCATCGATATTCGTCTCAACGAGTACGTCGCAGTCAATGCGGATATCTCGTATCGCTTCCTGCTCGGCGAAGGAAATGACATGATGGATGGTTTCGGGAATATCGTGCAGGAGCAGTTCAATCGCATCGGCCATGTCGATAGAGTCAAGTCTCTGGAAAACCCTGATTCCTGGGGGACCATGACGGTCGGTGTGCAGATCTATCTTTTCGGACATCGGGATCGCGACGGAGACGGACTGAGCGACGCCTATGAAGAACGCATCGGTACTGATCCACTGAACCCCGACACTGATGGGGACGGACTGACTGATTATGAGGAAGTCTATATCTATCACACCGATCCCCGGAAAGTCGATACAGACGGTGACGGGTTGACGGATCTCGAAGAAATTACGATAAAAACCGATCCAAATAATCCGGATACTGACGGTGATGGCCTCTCGGACGGTGAGGAACTCATGCAGGGGACCGAACCGCTGAATGCGGATTCCGACCGTGATGGCCTGACCGATGGAGAAGAGGTCCATGTGCACGGGACGAATCCGCTGCGCAGTGATTCGGATGGAGACGGACTGACCGACAGTGAGGAGGTCCGGTTGTACGGGACTGACCCACTGAATAATGATTCCGACGGCGACGGTCTTTCCGATGCCGACGAAATCCGTGATTATGGCACGAATCCGTTGAATACTGACAGCGACGGCGACGGTCTTTCCGACGGTGACGAAATCAATATTCATGCTATCGATCCATTGAAACCGGATAGCGATGGTGACGGCATTTCCGACGGTGACGAAATCAATATGTATCGTACGGATCCACTGAAACCGGACAGCAGGATACCTGACGCCGAGGATGCTGGTCGCAGTGAGTCCGGGAACATCCGGAGTTTTCAGGAGGGCGCTGGTTCTGACGCACTGTTGCCTCCGGGCGAATCATTGAATGTCGGTACGGTACTGATACTCGAAGGAGTCACCTTCGACGACGGTTCCGCCACACTGACGCCGTCCTCATACCCGATATTGCGGGCTGCCGCTCGGACCTTGGCCGACAATCCCCGTGTAATCGTCGAAGTCGGTGCTCATACCGATAACAGTGGAAACGACACGGACGATCTCGAACTCTCCGGCAAGCGTGCGGAGAGCGTTCTGCAGTTTCTCACGGAACACGGGGTATCCGACGCGCGTCTTCGCGCACGTGGATATGGGCAGCATCAGCCCCGCGCGAGCAATGTTTCTGAAGCAGGGCGTGCACGGAATCGTCGCGTGGAACTGACAGTGCTGGCCCACGAGTAAGTGGCCGGTCCCGAAAGATGAACAATATGATCACCATGCAAACGGCGTACACAATACGAATACAATGACAGCCATGACAGAGCACACTCTACTAACACTGGTACTGATCATACTCTTCCTGCCCCTGTTTTCTTTCGCGCTGCTTCTGGCGTTCGGAAAACGGCTTCCGCGCAAGGGTGATGT
>JAGTUW010000344.1 GCA_018224345.1 Bacteroidota bacterium | reverse complement strand
GACGCTCACGCTGGATATGACAGGTGCTACCGACGATGACCGCGTAGGTATCGTATACGCCGGCTGGTAAGCATGACGGGAGACTTATCCCACGGCAACAGGCCACAAATTACACCGCCGCCCTTCCCGGGTGGCGGTTTTTTTTTCTCCTCGCGCGCGCGATTTCAGATCTGCCCCTCAGAGACTCTTCTTCGTAGCAAATTGTATCCCGCACTGTGCCGACACACACAACGCATTTTCTTTTCGCTGTCTGCGGTGATACGTTCCGGACGGCATCAGCATGCGGGGACGGTGGTATGGAAATCAATGCCTCCCGTACCACGCTTTCCGGGGGCCTGCAGCGGTTGGTGAAGAGGATAAAAAAAACAGCCACAAACACCCTTTCACCTTTGTAATACACGATTAAGTCTCTGTTAAGAATTCCACGCTAACTTGTCTGTCGATGCTGCAACAGGATGCTTCTCTATCAAGGAAGAACTGCTGCGCGCAGAAAGCAAGAACAGACAGGAAACAGGATATGGCAGATTTCAGATTCCAGGGCATCGTCCCTTCGGGGAAAATCATCCAGGGGACGATTTCGGCCAACAACACAACGGCAGCGAAGAAAAAGATACTGGAGCTCTCCAAGGGCCGATCCTTCCGCCTTGAGAAGCTCGAGAAGCGCGTCGCTTACGTGTACAAGGCGCAAAAGGGCGAGAAGGTTATCGAAGGTGAACAGAAAGCGTTTTCCAAGGCAGAGGTCAAGAACGCACTCACCTCGATGGGCTACAAGGTCACCTATGTCCGGAAGAAACTGCAACTCAACCTCGGTAAACCACCTGCGGCGGATCTGATTACCTTCGTCCGCCTGAGCGCTGATCTTCTGCGCGAAAAACTGCCGTTCAACGAGGTGTTGAACCTGCTCTCGAACGACATCGAGAACAAGGTGCTCAAGGAGACGCTCAAAGACATCAATGCCGATTTGCGCAAGGGCGCGGAGAGCGAGCGTGTGTTCCTGAAACACGAACATATTCTCGGTAAATTCACCGCAAAGATGCTCGGTCTCGCTTCCAAGAGCGGCGCGATGGCCGAGATGTACGATTCGACCGCCAAGTTCCTCGAGCGGCGCATGGAATTCAAGAAAAGCATGAAGAGTGCCATGCTCATGCCCATGATCACGCTGGTGCTTCTCATACTTGCCACCATCTTCTACGTGGCATACATCTTCCCCGAGACGGCACGCATGTTTCTCAAGTACGGCATCGAATTACCACCGATGACGGAAGCGACGCTGGAACTCTCGGACTGGATGGTCGGAAATATCATATTCTTCATTCTCGCGATCATCGGTGCAGGAATCGGGGTGTTCATACTGTTTACGAATGAAAAAGGGAAGATGTGGGTGGATAAAGTCTCGATGCATATTCCAGTTCTGGGTAGCCTGATTCACAAAACCGCCATCGAGGTATTCTGTCGCGTGTTCTATTCGCTGTACAGCGGTTCCGGTGAAAACATCGATGTGATCAAGACAGCCGCTGAAGCGACAGGCAACAGCTATTTCGAAAATCAGATACGCACGATTACCATCCCGATGATGCTCAAGCACGGCAAAGGTCTGCACGAATCCTTCGAAGCGTCCGGCGTGTTCACAAAAACTGCGCTCTCGCGCTTTCATGCCGGAGCAGAGACGGGCATGGTACGTGAGACCTCGCTGCAGCTTGCCAATTATTACGAGAGGGAAACCACCTATAAACTCAAATCAGTGGTGGATTTCATGCAACTCTGGGTTGCCATGATCATCATGATTGTCATGACGGCAATCACCATCGTCTCGAGTGAAACTGCTGTGATCAAACCGAAATCCGCACCCGGTATGGGCGATCTGTGGTATCTCCACATGCTCGTCGTCACCGGTCCATTCATTCATATTCTGAAACGGGTAATCCATGGATGCCGCAGCTTCCTTGCTGGAACGGAAAATCGATAAAGTCGGCGTAGCGCTTCTTCATAAGGGCATCGTCGACAGGGAGACCGTTTCCAAGGCGATTGCAACCAAGGAAAAGGAAGCGGGAAACCGCAATCGCAGCCTCGCGGAGATTTTCGTCGAGGAGTACAAACTCGATCATCACACCGTCTTTTCGGAAGTCGCGCGTATTTACGCATTCAAGACTCTGAAAATTGATGAGGCGATGACAGAGCGCCGCCTCTCTGTCATCAAGCAGATGCTCGATTCTCTGACCCAGGAGCAGAAAAGCTCTTTGTTCAAGTCCCGTACGTTGCCGTTGCAGTTCGATGCACGGACGCCTGACAAGCTGGTGCTGATCTCCGCTGTTCCCATTCACCGCGAAATCCCGCGTATCGCGAGTTACTTCCGCGCGCTGAAATACGAAGTGTATTATGCGGAACTCAAGGGTCTGCAACCGCATCTGGATAACCTGCTGCGCGGTGACAACCTCTTTCTCGAAAGCATCAAGGAGATGGAGACCGAACTGCAGGAAGGGGATCTCGAATCGGGTATTGACGAAGCGGAACTCGACCAGGAAATCAACAAGAGTATGTTGGTCAACCTCTTCGAGGGTTGCCTGGTAGAAGCGGTGCGCAAGGGGGTCAGTGATGTGCATATATTCCCGACAACGAAATTTGTGACGGAATTCCATTTCCGTCTCGATGGTAAGCTCGCCCTGTGGAATAAAGTCGAAGGCACGCGGCCCGAAGCCGTCATTGCGGTCGTCAAGGACAGAAGCATCAATATCGATCGTTTCGAGCGCGATGCCGCGCAGGATGGATTCATCCAGCGTTTGATCGATAACATCATCATCCGCTTCCGTGTGTCGGTGCTTCCCATCGCGGGCTCGGAGTACGCGCAGAAATTTGAAAGCGTGGTCATCCGTGTGCTCGATTCGCGTAAAGTGATCAAGGACATTTCGAAAATCGGTTTTCAACCCAAGGCTTATGAGTGGTTCAAAGCGGCCATTTCAAAACCACAGGGCATGGTCATTCTCACTGGACCGACGGGCAGCGGTAAAAGTACCACTCTGGTAGCAGCGCTCTATTCGGTGATCACACCCGAGGTCAATGTTCTTACGGTCGAGGATCCGGTCGAGTATGTCATCGACGGTGCGCGACAGATAAAAATTTCACACAAAGTCGATTTTGAAGCCGCGATTCGCGCGATTCTTCGTCATGATCCCGACATTGTCATGGTCGGTGAGATGCGTGACAAGCTGACGGCTGACATTGCGATCAAACTCGCAAACACAGGCCATCTCACATTCTCGACATTGCACACGAATGATGCACCGAGCGCTGTGACACGTCTGTTCAAAATGGGGATTGAACCATTTCTCATCGCTTATGCGATCAATCTGGTCGTTGCCCAGCGACTTTTGCGGCGCCTGTGTCAGAAATGCAAGAGGCCCATTCAGGATCCCGATGAGCTGGAATTGCGCAACATCGGTTTTACCCAGGAGGAAATCGAGACGACGACGTTCTACGAACCGGTGGGTTGTCCGGCTTGCGTGAAAGGATACAAAGGCCGGGCTGCGATTCACGAGTCACTGTATTTCTCGAAGGCCATTCGCCAGGCAGTGTACGAAAGCGGCGAGGATATCGATGAAGACACCATCCGCAATATCGCTGTCGGTGAGGGCATGCTCACCCTGCGTGCCAGTGCCCGTGAACGCGTCAAGGAAGGCATCACTTCCGTGCCGGAGGTGATCGCAGCGACGATGACTGATGATTGATTCGACGTTCGTGCAGAAACGGAATGATGATGAATATGTAACCGTCATGTGTATACAAATGATGAAAGGCGGAAAATGAATACCGGACAAATGGCGCTGACAATCGCAGCTTTCATGTTGCTGGGAATAGTAATGCTGAATTTCCGGAGCGCGAATTTTCAGAATTCGACAGTGCTGGAAGGTAATGAATACACGCAGAGAGCCGTCGCAATCGGCCGGTCGCTGATTGAAGAGATGTCCCGCAAGCCATTCGATGCTGCGATGAACAGCAAGAAAGTCGTGCGTCTGAGTGATCTGACATCCTGCGGTCCCGGATGGGGAGAAGTGTATCCGCATTTCAACGATCTTGACGATTACCACCGATCGGAATTCTACAGTCCGGAGGCGGGAGTCACTCCAGGATCCGAAACTCCTTCCTGCCTCCACGATACCTGGGGATACACCGTCCGTGTCCGTGTCGAATACGTCTCCCCGAGCAACCCGGATCTCACCTCGACGAGCAGAACGTTCACAAAACGCGTTATGCTCTGGATTTCGAACGAATTTTCAGAAGATACAGTCACCATGTCATACATCGCGGCGTACTAATTATGGGCAGTCATCTTGATATTATCGGTTCTGTGATCATCGCCGGGATGATCATTCTCAACTTCGCCTTCCTGATGGGAGAGCGGACAGAATCCCAGATAGAGAGCAGCAATCAAATCACCGCGCAGACCAACGTCAGCGATGTGACACAGACCTTGCGTTTCGATCTGCGGAAAACCGGCTTCGGCTGTGATTCACTGCCGATCATCCAGGCAACGGAAAACACATTCATTTTCCGTTCCGATCTGGCCAATGACGGGATACTCGATACGATCGGCTATTATTTCGGAGGCAGCGCTCTCGGGAGCATCGAGAATAGCGAGTCTCTTCTGTACCGCATCGTCAATGGTAAAAAGCATCATGGACATGATCTCGGACTGACAAGTTGTCGTTTCGTGGACTACAAAACAGATAAGTACGGAACGCTCACGGAGACTTCGTCGCTCGGGGATATACGCGCTATCGGCGTCAAAATGCGTGTTCGCGGACAGATGAAGGAAGACGGGAAGTATCCCACTTCACAGAACGAATTCACTGTTTCACCGAAGAATCTGTAAACACGGAGGAGAACATGGGTCAGCAAGCCCTTATCATCGTGGCATTGTCATCGCTCCTGGTAGGCCTGTCCGTAATCGGATTCATGGGGGTGTGGAATTCTTCCAACGAAACCACGGCGACGCTGTTCGAGCGGGAACAGGCCATCAATGTTACACGCAGTGGCGTGAATCTGGCGCTTTCGAACCTGCGGCAGGAAAAGACCTGGCGAGATGGCTTCTCGGATATGAGTATTGCTGGCGGAAGCGTTACTGTCAGTATCGAGGATATCGGCGAGGATACCGTTCGTGTCATTGCTGCCGGGAGAATCAACAATGTGACACACAATTCCATGCTCGAGGCGAAACTGAGTTCGATT
>JAGTUW010000343.1 GCA_018224345.1 Bacteroidota bacterium | reverse complement strand
GATTTTACGACACTTTCGCATTTCAACGGAAAGCGCTGGCGCCACTGGTGGAAATTCCCGGGCTATGAATACGTCAAGTTCTTTGCGGTCGAAATGGTCGGAGACCGCATCTGGGCCGTTGGGGTCAACTCCGAGGGTGCTGATGCAATAATTGCAACAGGGCAAAGATAGAGCGTTAGATAATCGTATCAACATTGAAAATGGAAAAAATATCATGAAGTATTATCATTTTGCGATCATTGCAATTCTATTCAACATAATGAGCGATTGTGCATTATCCCAACTGCCGCCGATAGATTGCACGATCTCGCCAAGTAGTATAAGAGAGGTGACAGGGGTATATCAGCATCTTGATGTTTGGGATCCTATAACAAATCGGATGCCATATGACAGTATCTACTTTCTTGGGAGGACCCAGGAGGGTGGCGATGATGTTGACCACCAAATCCTGATGCAGTGGGACCTGGCGTATCCGCTGACACAGGGTGCGCAGATATCGAAAGTGATATTGACAATCGAGTACGATAACGCGGACACCAGAACGTTGGATATATCGAGTGGGCTGTACAGTATGGGGTATAATGCATGGAGCCCCTCACCGGCTGCTGCATTTTATGATCTCTATAACGGAAGCGGCTCTCAAGTAACAATATACCAAGGATCTGGTTATGGATTTACAAATACACTGCAAAATGGCCAAGGCGTATGGGAGTACGAGAATAATTACAACCAGTTTGTATTGGATGATCTGCTGCACAGAATGCAGGATAATATTGATAATAATATAAATTTCTTTACTCTCGGCATCAGAGGGTTGCAATGGCCGCCTACAGTTTGGAGTATCGACAAATCGAATGTGAGGCTGTACATAGAATACGATCCCGCGCCATCGCATTATGTTGACGTGAATATTACGAATGTTGTTCATGGCATCAGAGATTACACTTATGATCAAGTTAGTTATGTCCGGGGCGATAACAATGAGTTCGTAAGTGGCACACGAATCGCGGACTATTTCCAGTTGCCGGATTTTGAACCACCACCGATTACAAAATCATGGCTGACAAACTACAAGCATCTGGCTGAAACCTGGTACGTATTGTTTTCTGAAGGTGCTCTTGTGCCTGCATCCCATTTTAAATACTGGCAGGGCGATATCAACAATTACAAGGTAATGTATTACACTGATTACTTCGATGGTGCTGTTACGCAATATGATGCCAGGACTGGTACGGTGTGCAATGGATACGAATTCATATCGACGCGCGAGCTTGATTATGCGTGTAGCGGAGTGAAGTTCGATTTCAGGGATCCGTGGCGTACTGAGCAGAACAAAAATTATGGTGGGCCCGATTGGGTCCAATTTAGTCGCGATGAATTCGTGGAGCATGCGGCTCCATACAGGCCGGTCGATGATCCACAGTCGTTCGGTGTCCTTGGTCGAATTAGCATAGAAGAAGAACCCCACTATGCGATACGATATTGGAAGTATTTGGAGTATGAACCATTGACTGACTCATACACAAAGAAAGATGCTCTGCCGCTCGAGGAAGGAGATTTAATATATATGTCGCAAATACTTGAAGGGAAAGGCATATATACTATTAACCAGAGTGCAGCAACTAACTACCGTACAGCGCCTGATAATCCGTCAGAGCCCTATCGAGAATATCAATTGGACTTTCCAAATGGATGCTGTACTGATTCGAAGCTTGTGTCAGTATACAAAGCGCATCTATTATCAAATAATGAGGCTCAGCCCACCAGATCTTCAAATCAGCGCAAGATTGACATTGATCCGGAAGATGTGTATCATATGGTATACGAAAGTGCAGGGAAAGTGTGGTATACACAGTCCACTGACGGGCAAACATGGTCGCCGGAAGAGCTGGTAAGTAGCTATTCGCATACTGCGGCCAATGCATCACTTGCAGTGCTGGACAGTAGTGTTTATGTCACGTATGTGCAGGATGGCACCGTTATGCTTCGTCGTAGATACAAAGGAGAGTGGATGGCTCACTTCCTGCAGCCAAATAGCTCCTTGAATAATGGTGCTGGCACTACGCCTGTCGTAGCTGCTGTCAAAACATGTGATATCAATCAGGGAGACATTGTCATGGTGCTTTGGGATAATCAGGAACATATTGAGTACAATATGTTATATCTCTATTACACAGATATATACAATGCCACGCATCTGCAGGGACAGCTGGCAACGAATATTGTTGATCAACCGTTGTTCCCGGCCATCACGGGTGATAAAATCCTGCATTTTACTGCTGCATGGAGGGAGGGCGATGTTATTAAAAGTGCAGAGATCGACGTAGGTGGAGGTTCGTGCGATAAAGATAAATTCAAAACGAACTTTTTCATAAACCATCTGCAAGATGCCAGTATGCAGTACGAAGTATGTGTATATGCTCCGTCTATAACTCATGACCAGAATTCAAAACCAGTGATTGCTTATGAAGTGAAAGTACCATCAATACTTTACTCGGATAGGTGGGTGAACATCCGGACTTATGACTATACTTCAGGTAGTTGGAACACGACAATCTACCAGTTACCATACTATCAATGGACACAATACGGTGAAGCAATATCGCCTTCAATTGGAGCACACAGTACAAATACGATATGCGGTAATGGGGATATTGGTCGTGGTCTGCGGGTGGCGTACCACAAGAATTGGGGTGGTGGTATACGCGTAGGGACACTCGATTGTAATTACGCCGAGTTTGATCAGTTGATGAATGGTGAATCCTTCCCGAGTGTAGTACCGTATGCTCCCAACGGATTGCTACGCGAAGCTTACAGTGCGCCTTTTCAGACGGGACCGTTCATGCATGCAGTGCGGACAACAAATATTGCACTTACGAAAATCTGCGTTCCTGATTTGCGAATGGTGCGCGATCTGCGCATAGGGATCGGAGGTGATATCGCGATCATGGGAATATCAAGTATGAACGTGCTCCATGGAAACAATGTATACGATCAGCTTGCATGGTATGATATGCCCGATACGCTTGTCATCGGAGATGATGGCTCTGCGCAAGAACTGATCCGTTCGGAGGTTTTAACAATAAACAATGGCGACAAGTTCGAGTATAAAACCATGATTTATTGTTCAGATCCGACAGTGATGCCAAACGGAGTATCAATTTCGGTTCAGCTTCGTCGAGCGTTGGACGACGCAATACTTCAACAGTTTGCTTTACCGATTCGAAATTTCCCTGCAGACACTGCGATCTGGCACGAATGGTCGCGTAATCTTTCTGCACTATCAAACGAAACAGTCTATATCTCGCTCGGTATCGATGGAACCCTTCCAGAAGGTGCAATAGCCTCAACTGCGAAGGTCTGGTTGGAAGGACAATACATGCCAAAGTCATCGGTAGGAGTGGATCGGATGTATCCGCAACCCGAAAATATTATACTTGGGCATAACCATCCGAATCCATTTACTGGACAGACGCTCATTCCCTTTACACTACCGGCCTCCACTCGGATTAAGCTGGCTGTTTACGATGTGATGGGAAGGGAAGTGGCTTCAGTCGCCGAAGGGGAGTTCGCGGCAGGATACCACGAATTGAACTTCATGGCGGACGATCTGCCTGCCGGAACTTACGTGATCAAACTAATGGCAGGAACGCACGCGGAAGCACGAACAATGATCCTGACTAAATAACATTATTGAAAACGCGACCGGGTTTTTATCCGGACCTGTCTGACGACAATTATATTTTAACATCGGCGACAATTAAAAGTTAACATCTGTTGACCATGATTCACGAAGTTACAGGCAGTACACCCAAAAGCGGAGCTGCCGATGTCGATCACCAACGAACAGATGAGGTTGCTGATGAAAGCAATGGAGAAGGACCCCCACATCGAGAAAGCTGCAGCGAAGGCCGGAATGTGTCGCCAGACAGCATCGAAGTTTTTGAGGGCGGGCAAAATGCCCTCGGATTCGAAAGTGCCCCATGACTGGCAGACGCGTACCGATCCGTTCGCTGCCGTATGGGATGAGGTCAAAGCGAGGTTGGATGACGCACCGGAATTGGAGGCGAAGACACTGTTTGACTGGCTCTGTCGGGAACATGAAGGGATGTTCCAGGAAGGGCAGCTTCGCACCTTGCAGAGACGGATTCACGATTGGCGTGCATTGCAGGGACCGGAACGGGAAGTATTTTTCCCACAGATACATCATCCGGGGCAGAACATGCAACTGGATTTCACATCGATGAACGCCGTGGGTATCACTATCGACGGCGCACATATCCGCACTTGTTCTGCCATTGCGTGTTGACCTATTCGAACCGGGAATGGGGAACACCCTGCCCGAGTGAAAGCATGTTGACGATCCGCCACGGTTTCCAGAGCAGTATCTTCCGGCTGGGCCATACGCCCGCGACGCTCAGTACCGACAGTAGCACAGCGGCGACGCACAAGCCGGTCGCGCAGCTGCGGGAAGATGATATCCAGGCAGTCAGACGCGTCTTCAACAGCAAATATCTCGATATGCTGAGTCATTTCGGGGTCAAGCCCCGCGTGATCACTCTCGGTGAGCCGCACGAGAACGGCGATGTCGAATCGCTCAACGGCGCCTTCAAACGACGGGTCGAGCGTCTGCACGGGCGCAACCGTGCACAGATCAACTACCGGCATTTGATCGGGAGCCTTTCACGCAAGCCCGGCGCGCTGCGCAACTATCGATACCGCGAGGAGATGTTCCTCACGTTGCGCTTCCGCATGGCCTATGACCTGCTCTGTGAGACCTGCTCTGAACGGACAGCGGACGTTGAATATGTGCGCATCCTTGCGCTCGCGGCCAACACCGTCGAAAGCGCCGTCGACGAGACCCTTGG
>JAGTUW010000342.1 GCA_018224345.1 Bacteroidota bacterium | reverse complement strand
GGCTTTCGGCTGCCAGAAGACGCGCGACCCGCTCTTCGGAAAGTCGCCCGCGGTTTCGTCCCAGCGCCTCGGCGGCTTGTCCGATACTGCGCCGCCCGGCGGCGGTCACGGAACGCCCCGCTCCCTGCAGAACCTGCTGCCGCGCATCGAGAACACGCTTCGAAACATTCCGCAGAGAAGCTGTGAATACCGCAATGGCGCTGCGTTCTTCTGCGAAACGCGAGCGTACATGACTGCGCAGATGCTCGGCGGAACCCTGCAATTCACTCAATGCCAGGTCGTGCAACTTTCTGCTTCCCTGCCTGATACCGGTGACGTTGTCGGAGAAACTGCGGTAGTCCTTCTCCAGCCTGTGCTTCCATTCTCTCCTGAAACGATCGAGCGCACGCTGCACGACGATCTCCTGCTCGCGGTAACGCCGGACGATGTCCTCTGCAAGCGCTGTCGGTGTTTTGAAGAATGTATGCGCCACGAAATCCAGAACGCTGATGTCGGTTTCGTGTCCGATGGCCGTCCATACCGGTATGGCGCTTCCGGCGATACGCCGCGCGATCGACTCATTGTCCAGAGCCGCCAGCTCGGATTTTCCACCTCCGCCGCGGGCAATGGCAATGACGTCCACCCCGAGACGCTGCATGACGTCGAAGGCACGCAGAATGGACGCCTCACATTTGTCGCCCTGCATCAGCGCTTCCGCCACGTAAAGCGTGATACCGTGACCGCCGTCCCGCAGCGTACGGAGAATATCATTCATGGCGGCGCTGTCCTTCCCCGTGATCAGTCCGATCCGCCGCGGCAGCATGGGCACGGACAATATCCTGTTGCGCTCGTGCAGCTTTTCCGCCTCCAGCCGCTGAATGATTTCCCTGCGTCTCCGCTCCATTTCACCGAGCTGGAAACTGGTATCGGCATCGTAGACGGCCAGCTTGAGTCCGCCGGTCGCGTGAAAGGATACGGAACAGAGCAGGCAGACTCTGGCGCCGTTCGTGAATTCGAAGGTGAGTTCCTCTTTTTTGAATTTGCGCCGTATCGAGGCGAGACTGTCGCGCCAGATGACGCAGTTGAGTTTCGCCACCTGTCTGCCATCCGCAACCTCGACGAGCGTGGCATACATGTGTCCGCCCACCTCTTTCGGTTGCGTCACTTCGGCCTGCACCCAGAAGCGTCTGGACGTGACAGGCGCCAGCGTGTTCGTGATCGCCTTTGCGACACTGGAGAGTGTGAAGATTTTCTGCGCGGGATCAGGCATGGAGATTGTGTGTTGTCTGAATGAAACTCAATTCCGGTGTCCGGCCTGCGAGGCAACGTATCCCCACAACGCCTCATTGTTTCCGCTGCTTTCAGGCGATGCCGATATTCAGACGAACCCGCCCTTCCTGTTGTTTTTCCGGCTGCTTTCTTGTGAAACGCTGCGAGCCGGCATAGCGGCAGCTCCAGCGCCTCCTGTAATCCGTGACAGATGAGCAGCTACGGACAAGATTACAGATTTCCGTAGAAAGAGTCAAAGGAAGCAGGGAAGAATTCACTGTGGTCTGTGCGGACCGGCTTCGGGGGCGCCAGCCTCCACCGGTACAACTTTGCCGGAATCACAGCGATCCGGGTCGGCGCAGCAGGAAACGGGGTGAGTATTATTTCTGAATAAGCCTTCGGGGGTTCACCCACAGCCGCTTGTGTACGGCCTTATTTGTAAATAAGCTCTCCCCGGTGGTGGTATCACTGCGTTAATCCGGATTAGCGGCGCACGACAGTGTATCCACCAGCGCGCCGAGCAGGCGGGTTGAAAACAAATCGCACCACCCCGTGCAGGCCTGCGGGATCAACGAGGTAATCCGTCTGTGGATGTACGCGTACGATTGTCCGTCGGGCAGCGGACGCTGTTGGGATGTCAAAATGGAGGGAAGCATGATGCTTACCATTTTCCTGTTATGGCACAGTGGTGGAACCGGGAAGACCATAGTGCTTCCGGATATCAGTACATAGGTCCGCAAGCGAACGGTCGCGATATCCTGACCGTCTTGGATCGAAGCCCGCCTCCTGTGCTGCACTCAGGAATTTCGCAAGATCTTCTTCGATACCTGCTGGAAGATACGGGCGTTGATCAGGATCCACGATACGGAACAATCTGAATACGTCACTTATGTGTTTACGGATATCATTGCTCTGCACGGATTCACCTCGTTTACGCTGTGCTGCAAGGTCAAGGAACGCTCTGGCTTTTAATGGGATCATATATTCCTGTCGCAGCAGTGTCAGTCCATCGATCTCATACCTGCCGGCTACAATGAACTCGTAGTAATCAGGATCGAGCAGAATCGCTGACAGGCTCACTCCTACCTCATCAGTCGGGATCGGGGCCAGGTGCCCTTCGCCCTCGAATTGAATGTCATTCGGCAACAGGGAGAAAAACTCAAGCATGAATGGATAATTTTCGTCCTCGGGATGCGAGAAACGATACAGACAGGTCTTTCCGCTGCTTTTCATCCGCTTGTGATAGCGTCCAGCTTCAGTGAAGTCCCGTATGGCGGTGACGAAGGCCGCATCCAGTTCTTCCGCGACCAGAACGATGTCAAGATCCTTTGTTGCGCGGAACTCTGCGCCGGCCTCTGCCATGGCAATATGCGCGGCTGTCCCTCCTATCAAGATGTACCTGTCGGAATAATCACTGAACCAGTCCCTGAAAACATCCAGTCCTCTCACCATTTGACACTCTCCAGCAGTGCTTCAAGAGCGATCTCAACCCGTTCATCATCGGAATCCCTCAGACTCAGGTATACTGACAGCGGATCCGCGATATCGTGGGCCGTAAGCAACGAGGGTGTGTAGCGCCATATCTCCAACTCCAGAGAACCGCTCTCGGCCATCGGAATAACCCGAAGTTCGCCGGATTTCATGGCAGTTTTCCAGGTCTTTCCGCTCACCGCATACACAGTGGATTCCGGTGGAACAAGCATGCCGAAATGTGACAGGGCCGAGAGTCCGGCCAGTACACCCGGCGGCCTGGACCCGGAAAAGAGGACAGCCGCGCGTCGCCGGACAGGTGAGCGCAGAAACGGAAGTGCCCGTTCCCATGCCGATCGTCGACTGAGCAGAAACTTTGCCGCTCTTTCCTTTCCTTGAGACGTGGTCGATATAACTCCTGCGGCTTCGAGTTCGTCAAATACCCGTGTCAGGGTCATATTGCTGTATCCCAGATGTTGCGCGTAGCTTGTCGGAGTGAAATGCCGATCCGGGTGATACAGGGCATGGAGCAGGACGACCTGCGTGGATGGACGAAACGATGCAGAACGAACCCTCTGCAATTTGCGGATGTGTTCCCTGAGGTCTATCCCCAGTTGCGGGAGGTACATCTGTCTCCCGGGAACAATGAACGGCACTTTTTGCTCAATCAGGCGCTTCCTGTTGTACGTGCTGATGAAGGGATGCACGTACATCAGCTCTCCGTGCCATTTGTCTCGCAGCATGGCCAGGTGCTTTCGTATCGTTGCAGGTGAACGCTCCTCCGGCCCGCGGTCGCACAAAACCAGCCAGGGAATGCCCAGGAGCATGCACTCGAAAAACAGATAGGTGTCCCGGAGAAGAAGTGGAATGCGGTCTTCACTCGGCCATCGGTGCAGTGAAACAGACATTCCCAGATTTTCCATGAAGTACCGCTCAATCGCGGTCGATGTGGGTAACATATGCGCCATACCTTCACCTTTATTCTGCACATTAACATTTATTGGGTTAATGTGCAACAACAGTGTTAACATTCTGATATATGCCTTTGTTCTGCTGCTGTTCCCATTGCTTCTCCAGTGTGTGCAAAAAAAACCGTCGCATCCTCGCAGGCGGCCCCCTCAACCCCTGTGTATCCGTCAGCGCGCTGAGCAGGCGGGGTCCGATCCGGAAAACGCAATGGAACGGCAAAACAATGCCGCCGTTGCTTCGAAGCAGCATTGAATGTTTGCAGAAACTTGAAAGAACGTTATTTTTCAACCACCAAGGGTGGACAGTTTTCGGTTATCGGAGGTGGTCAATTTTCGAGTAGCGTTACCAAACAACCGTGTTGATGCGATTACTGCGGGAATATCATCCCTGT
>JAGTUW010000341.1 GCA_018224345.1 Bacteroidota bacterium | reverse complement strand
GCGATATCCCTTATTACCTACCAAAGCCTTGTCGCCTTTTTTTAGTTGTTCGCGCAGACTCTCAATAATGGCCCTGCGGTCGGCACAATCCTTGCGAACCTGCTCCTCATTGCGACACACGATGTAACGACGCATCCCAACTT
This sequence comes from Bacteroidota bacterium, assembly GCA_018224345.1. Taxonomy (GTDB): domain Bacteria; phylum Bacteroidota; class Ignavibacteria; order SZUA-365; family SZUA-365; genus SZUA-365. The sequence goes on along the minus strand of JAGTUW010000341.1, from coordinate 6,385 downwards.
TTACTTCCTTGACTTCAAGCGGGGAAGGATCCTTGCTTTTCTGCCGCGATCCATAGACCGATTCGTAGGGCTGGCCATCGGCCAAAACATCCTCTCGTATCTCTTTGACCGCACGCATACGGGCGCCGAGAATATAGTGAACATCACGAACTGACTTCCGCAATTCGGCAATAGTCTCTTTGCTGATCATTCCGCGATCGGCAACGATGCAGACGCGTTCAATGCCGAAGCGTTCCTTGAGCCGCGTGGCAACCGGGATCAGCGCGGTAACATCCACGGTGTTGCCCGGCCACATCTCCGAGCAGACCGGATTGCCTGGTTGTCGAGCACCATGCCGACGACCATCTGCGGATCCCCGGGACGATGATCCTTCGAATGTCCGCGCCAGCCGATGTCCTCCCCGCCCGTACCTTCGAAGTACATCGCCGTCGTGTCGAAGAACACCAGCGACAACTCGCTGAACAGATCCCGCCGGGTGGCAAACAGCGCTTCTTCGATCTCGTCCTGACCCGACGCACGGGCAGGGGGGGGCGCCATTCGATCTTTTCTCGCCCCCTGCTCCGACCACCTCACCGAGCCAGGCCATGGTACGGTAGAAATGCTGGAGTTGAAGGGCGGGGCTGCCGTCGATGCGATAGCGCCGCATCCAGTATACGGCGGCACGATCGCTGCCGGGCGAGAAGAGCCGATGCATCACGGTGACGAAGACGGCGCGTTCGACCGGAAATTCGAAGCGACGATCCGCAAGCACACGATCGAGAACTCCGGCGATACCGCATTCCTGCCACAAGCGCTCATACAACAGCGAGGCGCCGATACGTTCGGTTTTCGTTGTGGTTGTTTCCCCGCGTGCGTGAGCATCGAGGACGTTGAGGTTACGGGCGAATTTGAGACCGGGGGCGAGAAAGGAATCAAGGGCGCCACTTTCCTGGAGTTTGTCGAGGTGACCGAGACTGTGTCGCAGATACTGTACTACCTTGTCGCCGACGCGTTCATTCTCGACGATATGAAGGTAGGTGTGGGGTCCTCGTTTCTTGGCACGGATGAACATGGCGTCACTACAAATATACGGCTATATGTCACCGATGTCATGAGATTTCTGTAACAATGCGGGGTCCATTGCACCACTACATTTCGCATGTCACCCAACACAATTTGGCCCATATGGCTCAGAAACAAGGATTATCCCAATTTTTTCGCGCCAAACTGTTTAATTTGAGCTTCGGTGAAGACGGCAGGTTCCAGGCGACATGTCCGCTTTGATATATTGCGAATGATCCTACTTACCGTGCATCTCCGAGGTAGATGAATGCCGCCCAGTAGTAGGGAAACACCCAGTCAGGATTTTCGGAATGGTTGAGCATGTCCAGGGCGGCATGACGGGCGGCCTGCATGCTGCTGTTTTCCTCCTGCAAGCGGGAGCGGTAGAAATGCCGCATCCATGCAAGCGTCGCGTCGTCATCGACGATCCAGAGAGAGGCGACCACTGCCGGTGTCCCGGCGTACATGAAGGAACGCGTCAGTCCCACCAGGTCATCGCCCGGTGTGAAGGTTCCGTCGCCACCGGCGAGCTGCGCGGTCTGGCAGGCGCTGAGAGTGACCAGAGCGGCATCGAGATCGAGATTGAATATTTTCGCCACGGTGAGATCGCCGTTGTACACACTGTCCGGCTCCTCTGCCGCGAGCAGAATACGTGACTGCATGGGATCGTTTTTGTTCAGTTCTCCATGCGTGGCAAAATGCAGCATGTCATGGCCGCCCATCAGACTCGTCACCAGCGCTTCCTCCGCCTCGGCGCGTTTGAGCACCAGGGGTTGTTCGATATAGCCGGCCACGGTGTCGGCTTCTATCAGAGCGCCGTGCAGCGGACGCCGCCGGTATTTCGGATCGGCATACAGCGGGTCACCGATGACAAGACCGGTACGTACCGGAGGTCGCGCGCGGAGCAGGGCGAATTCCAGGACACTGGCGGAGGGGAGATAGGCGATGGCGTACTCTTCTATCAGATACCTTGGACGCACGACGTGACGATCCGTGTTGTGGTCAGTATGTCGTGGATGCACCAGCGCCTGGAATGGAAGGTGATGCAGCGGACCGTGAGGAACGATATACAACTGCGTTATCCCCTCCAGACCCTTGGCGACCGGTGCGACGAGCATGGAATACATGTTCACCAGGCTGTACTGCCAGGCGTCGTCCGTCACTTCGCTGTACCAGGCGCGCAGGGCTTCCCGGCTGCCCGCGTCGTGACGCAGACGCTGTTCGCGGAGAAAACCGGCTTTTCTCATCGGATATTCCAGATACAAGGTGCGCCGCAATGCCTCGACTTCCTGTCCGATCGCCCCCCCACCCTCGATGGGCAGATGCCGGACGAACATGGTATCCCGGCGCAGCAGGAAGACAAACGAGACCGATTCTCCGATGAAATATTCGAGCAACGCCGTACTGTCGTCGAGAAGGCCGCGGAGCCGGTCGGCGGAAATCGGCTCGACACTGCTCACCGATGCGTATTCGGGATCCGCATTCCGGAGGTCAGCGAGCACACCCTGATGCTCGGCGATCACCGACGTGAGCCTTGCACTGCTGTCACTCACGCCCACGAGATCCGCGATACGCCGCTGCAATGCCTGCTCGCGCTGTATCAGTTGCCGGATGTGCGGGGGACGTTCCTTGCCCTGTCCGATGACCTTGCTTCCCACGAGATCGAGAAAGGAACGGGCTTTGGCCCGTTCGACGTATTCGAAGGCACGTCCGACGTCATTACGGGCGACGAGAAGATCGATGAGAGTCTCATAGATGTAGAATTTGTCGGAAACAAAGCTCGAACGGATATCGACAGAGGAAAGATCCCCCCGCAACTCCTCGATGATTTCTATGCTCTGCTCCAGCGCCTGCACGGCTTCCCCGACGCGCCCCAGGCGCTGAGCAAGCACACCGATATTCCCGAGAGCGAGCGCGCGATGCACGCGATAACCGTCACGGGTATAAATTTCCTCTGCGCGATAATAACAGTGCAACGCGCTGTCAAGCCGGTTGTCGAGCGCATGACTGTTGCCGAGATTCAACCAGGCATCGGCGGTGGGAAACAGTGACAGGGATGCGTGAAAACAGGATCGCGCCTCTGCGCGTTTGAGAATTGAAGCGCTGCTGTCGTTTTCCTTCAGTAACGCGATTGCATGCCGGTGATAGACATCTCCGAGATTGTACAGTGTGACGGCGGCACGGAAGTCATCACCGCGCGCGCTGTCATTGGAGAACACCGCACGGAGCACTTCCTCCGCCTCCCGGAAACGGCCCGCTCCCTTATGGACAACAGCGATATTGCTCAGCACATGCTGCCGCTCCTCCTTCCACTCAGATGATATGGAAACCCCGAGTGAATCGTGTCGATCGATGCGATGCCCGATCAATGTCATCGCGCGGTTGTAATGCCGCAGCGCCGCGTCGGAACGTTCGTAGGCAAGTTGTATGCTGCCCAGCCATTTCTCCGCCTGCGCTTCCAACAAAGTATCCCGTTCCTGCACCGCCGTTTCGCGAACAGCCGTGAAATGCTTCTCCGCTCTGTCGAAATCGGCACGGTCATAGAGCAGACGGCCTTCGGTAATCCGCTGATCCTCGGCCACATCCGTCGAAGCGCTGCAGGCGGAGAGCAGGCACAGGCAGCCCGGGACAATGATCAGCAGAAATACAGCGTGGAGGACGAACCGTGCAGAAATTGATGTACCGGACAATCGCGGCGTCCCCGTTGGCAGGCAACATGACAGCAGGCACGCAATACGCTGCCCGGCCGGTACGCCGGGTACCGTCATTGTCCGGTCACCACTGTCCTGTCAAGATAGGCTGCAGGACGGTCGTGGAACAGCGGCGCGAGAGACGACACCTGATTGCCGAAACGCAGAAACATGCGTGCGATACGGGATGATGCATAGTCTTTCCCCTCTTCCGTTCCGGCCAGAACGAGCAGATGCGGGAGCGCATCCGAAAACAGGCGTTCGCGTTCATCGAGATACAGTTCACAATGGAGAATGTGCAGTGTCATTTCTTCGATGTGCCCTTCCTGCTCCAGGTCCTGCAGCCGTGTCGAACGGTTCCGTGCAAGCTCCATTCCTTCATGGTCAACAAACACAAACGAGGCATCGAGACGTCCTTCAGGCTCCACGGCGCCTGCGGGAAGCACACTCCACTCATAATGCATGCGCGGACTGGCGGTAAAGCCATCCGGGAGCTGCGCAAAGCGAAAGGTATTGAGTCGCCCGGTCCTGCCCTGCAATTCCTGACGCGCAAGCACCGTGCCGTCTTCGGCCCTCAGCAGCAGAATGTAGCGGCGCTCGGCTCCAGTGCCGCTGGTATCGGTATCGAACCAGTAAAAACGCGGGTTCTCACTTGCGATCGTCAACCTTGGGGCAACAGCAACGGGCAGACCGTCGCCACGAATCCCGGACACCGATGCAAGCTGCGCCTGCCAGACATCGTTTTTTTTCGAACGCTCCAGCCCCTGTTCCAGCACTGGCAGCGCATCCTCGCCGGTCAGTCCGCGCGTCGTCCCTCCGCTCTGCAGCATACTTTCCGCCAGCGATTCACCGAGCAGCAGTCGTTCGCCCGCGGCCAGTTTGATATAGCTGCCCGCGAAAAACACCAGCGAAGCGTTGCCGGTGTGAACGACGACTTCCTCGCCGACCTGCAACCGCATGCCGGTCTTCAACGGCCGTTCTTCCGCCTCCTCACCCGATGAAACACGCACATCGCCGCTGACCGCCGTCACAAGCACGACTTCTTCTCCCTCCGTACCGGATGATATGGCAAAGGCGCCGGAGAAAAACGTAGTAATAATACACATTATCAGATATATGGCTCTCATTATTGCACCCTCACAAAATCGAAATTGGAGAATTGTTCCAGGCGCGGCACCATGGGATTCTGGCTTCCGCGGGTCATGTTTCGCACGGTCGTCGTCACATAGAGCTGCAGTTCACTCCAGTCCACTGTCCCGTCTCCGGTAAAGTCCGCTTCCCCGCGCATCCCGTCGAGCAGAGCGCGCGTAAAGGCGCCATGTCCCCAGGCCGGGTCTTCGAAGGAGTATTCATTGCCGGAACTGCTCGTGAAAACGATACCGATATCGCCGGCCAGCGAGGCGGCGACTTTCTCATTGGAGGCGCTGTTTGCGATGTCGCCGGAATGGCAGGCGTCGAGCAGCAGAATGACGCGCCCGGCATTGAGTTGCCGCACTTCCGCCGCGATATCGTCCCAGGCCAGTCCTTCGTGTGTGACACTCGTTCGCGAACTTCCGGTGGGCAGGTAGTAGTATTTGCTGCGGCCGTTGTCGTCGCGTTCCCGCACTCCGTGTCCGCTGAAAAAGAGGAGCAGCACATCGGAGGTCCCGATATCCCGGAGATTGCGGAATGCAGAAAGCACACCTTCCTTCGATACATCCTTTCCGGTCAGTGTATGTCCGTACACGCGTGTGTACAACCCCCCTTCCTGTCGCGACAGTTCATCGACCAGCGCTTCCGCGTCGATACCGGCGAATTGCAGATCGGGGTAATGCGGGGCGTAGGCATCGGAACCGACGGCGAGCACATACAGATCGGGGTCGAGCCGCTCGCTTGTGCGTACCGTCACCTCGGCACGTGCCCTGTCACTGCGCACCCGTGCTGCATTGAAGGCGATGGCTTCTATGGAATTTTTCCCCGGAAGCACGCGCAGCCGGGCACGCACATGCAACCGTCTGTCGCTGTGTTCCAGCACTGTCCAGTCCTGCAACTGCTCTTTCGGCAGTCTCCGTCCATTGAGCGAAAACGCGATACTCCCGATGCGTGTACTGTCGGTGGCCTCCACCTCGACAATGACTTCCAGATCCTCACTTCCGAAGGCAAAGAGCTGGCCGTCCCGGGGCGCGAGCAGGCGCAGTTCCGGTGGATCGACGATATGTTCCACCGTCGCTGTGGGTGTATACCCGCCTCGCAGGACGTCTTCTATAATAGCCGGCCGTCGATAGATCTCGCTGTAGCGTTCGAGCGGAAAGACTTCCTGTCCTTTTCGCCAGCGCACATAGCGGTCGCCATAGGCGGAGCAATCGTAAAAGCCATCCGGTGTGAACGACAACCATTGACCGTCACTGAAACCGACCATGTCGAGAAGAAGAGTCCCGTCGCTGTTCCACACTTTCACTGCTCCATTGGTATGTGCACTGTAGACGCGGTTGTCATCCGGGGAAAAAACCGCGGTCATTGTACCATAGGATTCTCCGGAAAGTTTCTGCTTTCTGCTGCGACGCTTCCAGTCCCACAACTCGATCAGTCCATTCATTTTCCCGACGAGGAGCAGGTCGCCGGAAGAATCGAGGTGCAATGAATGCGCATATCCTTCATCCAGTTGCATTTCCCGG
>JAGTUW010000340.1 GCA_018224345.1 Bacteroidota bacterium | reverse complement strand
GTTGCGCAAGGAGTTACTTTTCGCCGAAATCAAAAAGTATCTCCTGTAAGAAAAAACCGTGGATTTATCGGTTTCAACTACAGGACACAAAGGTACGAAGTTCACAAAGACACAAAAAGGTTTTCGGGTCGCTTATTGCTGAATAAGGAGCGATCTGAAGACCTTTTCGTGCTGTTATTTGTGTTTTGGTGCATTGGTGGTTTTTTCTTTGGTTTTTTCTCTGCCGACGTTTCCGACATCACTTGACATTCGCTTTCCATGGGTGTATCTTAAATATAGACAAAAGACTCGACATTAGCTGCCCGTCCGGCGAAAGGTGTGCATGCGCGATCCACTGTCCAGAGTACAGATCAGATACAAGCTTCCGGCTGCATTCGTGGGCGTGTGTCTGTTTGCGTTTGGTGTGGGAGGGTATCTGATTTCCGTTTCGGCAAGGGATGCATTGGAGGATGAAATCCGCTTACGATTGCGCTCGGAAAGCGAAGCCCTGGCCCAGGGGCTGGAAGCGCAGTTGACCCTGCTGGGCAGGAGGGCGGAAGATTTCGCTTCTGACGGGTATATCCGGACACAGGTCGAACGTATTCTCGCCGCCGGGACGGGAGACGCGCGGAATCGCAACGTACTGAAGGAAGACCTGCTGCACCATCTGCGGCAGAACAAGTTTCCACTTGTGCAGCCACTTGCGGACCTCGCGATCTGTCTGCGTGACGGCACACCGCTGCTTGCGGTCCTGGAACTTCAAGGACCGGATTTTACCGCGGCGCTCAGGGAGGGCGCCAGCCGCGATACGCTCTGGTGCAGCCGTTTCATAACCGATGAGCAGAGTGGACACCGTTACTTCGCCCTGGTTACTCCGTTGTATGACATGCGACGCGACAACGTCCCGGCTGCATTGGTGTTCTGGATCGATGTGCAGGAATGGCTGCGTCCGCTGGAACATGAAGGCGTCCGTGTGTTGGTGCGGGAGGATGAAGGACATGCGATCAGTGTGACGGATCGAACCGGGCAGCGCATCGATGTCGTCGGCGCTCCGCCGGTGGACGCACTGGTGCATGCCCGTATTATTCCGGCATCGGCATGGACGGTTCGTGTCGCCGTGGATGCGCAGAAGGCCATGCTTCCTGTATCGGGTCTGCAGAGTCGTTTCCTCGGCGCAGGATTGCTGATCGCCTTTGCCGCATTGGTCCTGCTGTTTTTCCCGATACGCTTTCTCATCCGTCCTCTTTCTGCGATGAGCGACGCGGCGCATGCAATCGCCGAGGGAGATTATTCCCGTCGCGTCGATGTGCTCGCCGATGATGAGATCGGACACCTCGCACAGTCATTCAATCGCATGGCCGCGGCAACACAGCAGCGCACCGGCGCGCTGGAACGCACGGCGCGTCTTCTCGAACACCGGGGAAGGGAACTCGCCATCGAGCGGGATCTGCTTACTACGGTGGTGCATTCCATGCAGGATGCCGTCCTGTATTACGATCGCAGCGGCGAAGTACTGCTGCACAACAATGCCGCCGCGCCTCTCCGGGATGCATGGCAGCGCGAGGCCCTGCATCTGGCGCCCCGCCGATGCAACAACGCCCGGGCAACCGATCGCGACTGCGAGCGCTGCCTGCATGATCACAGTCTTCCGACCCGTGAATGCACCGTCGATATCGGAGAACGTGTGTATGAAATCCTGTTTACCCGCATCGCGACGACCGGTGGACCGGAAGGCACGTTGCTCGTGGCCCGTGACATCACGCATCGTATGCGTCTCGATGAGCGACAGGCACATTATGACCGCCTTGCGGTCATGGGGGAAGTGTCCGCTGTCATGGCGCATGAACTCAACAATCCGCTCGCTGCGATTTCCATGTTCAGCCAGATGATGCACAAGGAGATCGGGGAGGACTCGGCATACCGGGAGCATCTCGATGTCATTCTGCGCAATACGGAAAGCTGCAAGCGCACGATCCGTGATCTTCTATCCTATGCACGCAATGGCGTGGAGGAGGAGGGGGAATGCGACCTGCACGATCTTCTTCCTGACATGCTCCGTTTCCTCCGGCCGCTGTACGAGAAATCCGATGTCCGGCTGGAAGTCGATTTCCGGACAGGTGATGCCACACTGCGTTGCGATGAAATCCATCTTCGTCAGGTGTTCGTCAACATCGTCATCAACGCATTGCAGGCTATGCGCACGCGAGGCGGCCGCTGCGTCATCCGCTCATTCGATGCCGGAGATGAAGGGGAACTCCTCGGCGTGGATATCACCGATGACGGTCCGGGCATTCCCGACGCCTTGCGGGACATCATTTTCGAACCCTTTTACACATCGAAAGCGACGGGAGAAGGAACCGGTCTTGGCCTGTCGATTTCCCGGCGTATCGTCGAATCCTACGGCGGTACGCTGCAACTCGTTTCTTCACGGCCGGGAGCGACCGTTTTCCGTGTACTCCTCCCACGCCGCTGCGATGGACGCACGCCCGGAACACGTATCGATATTCCGGCATCTCTTACAGAGGAAGGTCATCATGCAGCCGCTGGATCTTGATATACTTGTTGTCGATGACGAGCCCGATCTGCGCCTGGGCCTGACGAAACTCCTGCGCGCAACCGGTGCGCGTGTCGCAGATGCTGCGTCGGCCGAAGAGGCGCTTGCCTTCATCGAAAAACGTGACTGTGATCTCGTCATCAGCGATATAAAGATGAAAGGCATGTCGGGCGTAGATCTCCTGCACGCATTGCGCAGAACACGACCGGGTATCGGTGTCATGCTCATGACGGGTTTCGGCACGATAGAACTGGCAGTGGAATGTCTGCGCAACGGCGCTCTGCATTTTCTTACCAAACCCTTCGACAACGAGGAAATTCTTCAGACCGTCACACGTATCGGGTACAAAATCCTGCGGTCGCGCCGGGATATCGCCCCGGCACAGGATTTCGGTCTCGTCGCGGAGGACAGGCGGATGCGGGAGGTATTGTCCCTGGTAGGGCAGGTCGCGACGACACGAGTCCCGGTGCTCATTCAGGGCGAGAGCGGCACGGGCAAGGAACTCGTCGCAAGGGCGATACATCGCCTGAGCAGCGCATCGGGGTCGCTCATCGCCGTCAATTGTGCGGCATTGCCGGATACGCTGCTCGAAGCGGAACTCTTCGGATATCGCAAGGGCGCTTTTACCGGGGCGGAACGCGACTACGACGGTATTATGCGGCGTGCAGACGGCGGAACTCTCTTTCTCGATGAATTGCCATCGATGTCGCCTGCCTTCCAGGCCAAACTCCTGCGTGTGGTGCAGGAGAAATCTTTTCAGCCACTGGGTTCCGGTGAAACGCTGCACACGGATTTCCGTCTGATCGGCGCGACAAACCGCGATCTGCAGCAGATGGTGGCGGAAGGAAGTTTTCGTCAGGACCTCTACTATCGCATGAATGTGTTTCAGATCACCATTCCGCCACTGCGTGACCGTCCTGACGACATCGAACCCCTGGTGGCATTCTTCCTTCAGCGTGCGGTCGATACACTGTTGGATGAGGGCAGTGCAGTGCCGCGCGTTACACCCGAAGCTTTCGACGAGCTGCGTGCCTGGCATTGGCCGGGAAATGTCAGGGAACTCGAGAATGCCGTACAGCGTGCGGTCATTCTCTGCAATGGACGGGAGTTGCATGCGCATCATTTTCTTTTCTCCGGGTCTGTCAGCGAACTCTCCGACAGCGACCATGGCGTCTCTTATGAAGAAGCGAAACAACGTCTTCTTGAACGCTTTCAGCGTCAATTCCTCCATCGCGCTCTCGAGCGCAGCAATGGCAACATTTCCCATGCCGCTGAGGAATGCGGACTGACACGCGCCGCCATTCAGAAAATGATGCGTCGCCTCGACATCGATCGCAGCACATACAGCACAGATTGAATCGGTTATCCGTCGCTGCCCGGGGGTGAGAGGGGGCGGGCAGGAGTCGACGGCCCAGCGGCGAAACGAGCGACTTAGACGAGACTAAGTTGCAACTTAGTCTTGTCTAAGTCATGCGGATGTCATGTTTCGCTGCTCCCGCTTCGTTATCCCCGGTGATGGAAGCGAAGTGCCACTTCCCGTGCAGCTCGGATGGTTTTTCCCGGGCTGGTACACGCCAGAGTCGCCGGAGACATTCCCGGGCCGTCCGGGAATACAATATAGACCTGTACATCACATCATCACGGCTGCCGACATTCCCGGGAAGGACTGTTCTGCGGCCTGTCGGTGCGTCCGTGCTGCCTGCGAGGAGCTGCAACTGCGAAATACACCAGGCGTCAGGGGTGCATACTGCGGGATGCAGTGCGTTATATCACTATAAACACAGGGCAGCGTCGGAATACAGCCATTATTGCTGCATAGTGCGGTATGCAGCGCGGGGAAGGGGCAAGGGGCCGGAGCCGCGAAATCAGGCAAAAATCAGCGGTCGGTTGTTGTGGCACGATATGTGTGCTTATCGGGGCAGCCATACAAACAACGGTGTCACGAATGCCACGATACCCAGAACAGACGATTCATCCCGATGCCATCATTCCCCGGCGACCTGCGCGGCCGGCATGTCCGCCACACGGCCGGGCAAGGTTGGCGTTCGACTACCGATACTGCTGCATCGTATTGCTGCTGCTGTTTCCGCTGCAGATGTCTGC
>JAGTUW010000339.1 GCA_018224345.1 Bacteroidota bacterium | reverse complement strand
TTTGCCATTAAGCGTTATAATATCAAAATTCAGAAAATCACAGGTTTTCAATAGATGAGGAAGGATAGATTCACCATTGTAAGCGGTATAGGTTGCATAATAACAGTCTTCATCATTTTCATCGTAAAACCTTACGAACCTTGCATCCTCGATTCCTCTGCTTTCATTTTCCGAGACAGGGAATATTACACGCTCCGATATTTTTGAATTCTTATCAACCTGAATTTTATAATTTGAATTTGCGAGCCAGTTTATATTCTGGATTGTTTGTTCATTGCGGTCATAGCCTTCATTGCCGCCCAATGCACCGATGCTTGTCAGCAATTCACTATATGAAAATATATCAGGAAGCTTTTCGAAAATTCGTCGACTTGTTTCATCGTGGGATTTCATATCCTTCAGTTTAAGACAAAACAGGTGGTTATCGTATGAGGGGTCATGCAACACTGCGGGTGTCTCAACAAATTCCGAAGTCGCATCGAAAAGAAGCGCGCCATCCTGCAGTATTATCCCACTTCTGAAAGCGACACTGGAAATATGTCCTTCCCCGGTAGCACGCAAGCTCATTATAAAACGCAACTCTCCATTTTTGACACCTTCCTGATCCGGGTGCATTACTATTGAAGGATTGAATAATGCAGCTGATTCAACAGAGTATTCCTTCGTAAAATATGCGCCAATAAGAGCTTTTTTCGTGTCGCTCAACAATATATCTCCCGGTACGTATTCGGAAATTTTCTCGTAATGATAATGCAACTGCTGTTCGAGGTTCCTGTGCCTGTCGTAAAAATCAGTCTTGACAGTGTTCAACAATTTCTCTGCCATACGTTCCGAAAGGTCTATTACTCTATTGACTATGTTACCAATCCGCGCTATGTTGCCCGGCATATGGACACTGATAATTACTCTTGAATCATTGCGCTCTATTCTGGTCCTTCTTCTTTTGACCAATGGCTCTGTCTTCTTTGTGCTAATCATTACCATCCTCTGTAAAAGAAACGTCACATTTTCAGTATTTTTTCATACACGTCCAGATACCCGTCAATCATTCTTTCCCGGCTGAATTCCGAGAACGCCCATTCCCGGCAATCTTTTCTGTTTATAGAACGAATGTCATCAACGGCTTGCACAGCTTCATCGACTGTATCGACAAGAAAACCTGTTTTCCCGGAAAGGATCAACTCGGGCATGGAACCGGAATTGAATGCAATGACAGGAGTTCCACACATCATAGCTTCCGCTACGCTGAGGCCAAATGGTTCTTTGAAGCTGATTGGATGCAACAGCGCATACGCTTCTCCCATGAGTGTATCTCTTTTATCAGGTCCTGAATTGCCCACAAAGACAATATCATCATTATTGATACATGGTTCAATCTTGCTGTCAAAATACCCCTGATCCTGAATAATACCGGAAATAATTAGTTTTCTTCCTGCTTTCTTTGCTATCTGGATGGATTCATAGGTTCCTTTTTCCGGGTGTATTCTGCCAAAGAACAACAAATAATCTTTTGATGATTGCCTGAATGTAAATTCACCTGCGTTAATACCATTATACACTGTAGCAGTGTAATGGAGATCCGGACTGCGATCCGAGTTGCTTATGGACACGTAATGGGATGTGCTGTCATACTTTTTATATACTTCAAGTATTTTTGGCGAAGAAAATCCATGTACGGTTGTCACCATTGGTGTTTTGATCAGCCTGGTATAGGTAAGCGGAAGAAAATCGAAGTGGTTATGAATTACATCGAATTTCCCGGCCTGCTCCATCATATTACTGATATGGAGGCACTCCCAGACCTTTGGATCCATGTGCGGATTTTCGGCATACCCGGTTTTCGCAACATGTTGCAGTTTTCCATTGGTGATGGAATTACCGGTAGCAAACAAGGTGACATCGACGCCTTTCATAACGAGACCTTCGGCGACATTGGAAGCCACCTGTTCCCAGGGGCCGTACCCTGCCGGTGGTGTTCTCCACGCTATGGGCGACAGAACTGCTGTTTTCATTTTACAGAGGTTTCCGTGAATTATTCAGACATTGATCGACAAGATCTTCCGTCCTCGCTGTGCCAACGCACATTACCGAATCGGCTCCGCCCCAGTAAATCTTGATACTGCCGTCTTCTTCCGGAACCGCGCCACAGCAGAACACCACGTTATGTACATATCCGGTGATTTCATACGGTTCTTCTGGTTGCAGTATCCATTCATCGCCTACTCCGAGGATTTTCGAAGGGTCATGAAGATCGTGCAGAGCGACTCCCAACCTGTAGATACTCCCATCCATCGTGGAAAAGACACCATGATAAATGTTCAGCCATCCCCGGGAAGTCTTTACCGGTGGCGCACCGGGCCCTATCTTCATTTCGTCCCAGTGATACTGGCAAGGCTTCATGATCAATCTGGACTCACCCCAGTATACAAGATCGGGAGAGTATGAAATCCATATCGACCAGGGGGATATTTCCGAATGCGGACGGTCCAGACGGGCATAGAGACCGTTGAACTTCTCCGGAAATATGACGACGTTGCGGTAGTCCGCCTGGGTGATAAACGATATCCTGTGAACGCTACTGAAATCTGTTGTTTTTGCGAGACCTATTCTTACACCATTACGCGAGTATGCGCTGTAGGTGACAAGAAATTCACCATCGAGAAATATGACGCGTGGGTCTTCTATTCCGTATTCCTCATATTCCCTGAAGGCGCCTTCCGTTGCCGGAACCATAAACGGCTCTTTATCCACCGTAAAATTGTATCCATCCGGGCTTTCCGCCTTTCCCAGAATGCTGCGGCCGTTGCGCGTATGCGACCGGAAGATCATGATATATCTGTCATCGAATTTGACCACACCGGCATTATGCACTGTGGCCACGGGATATGGAACGTCCTTCGCGGTAAGGACCGGATTGCCGTGGTATCTTGTTATTGACATACGTTACATCTTAAACTGTTTTGTTTACGTTATATTTTTTGCAATAGCTGTCTGTTCGAATGCCTCAAATGCCTCCATGACGACCAGGTGGGATATCAGGTACGCCAGTGAACTTTCCGCTCCCTGATTGCGGTTTACACCATAGCGCTCAATACCGTCACAGCAGCCCTGTGTTTCGAAATCGAATAAATTCATCCGTATATCATTCTCTCCCAGAAACCACATGAAGCAGGTAAACAACCTGTTGAGGTAATCCCTTTCTCCAGTTATATGGAAGGCCTGATTATACATCAGCACCATTGCAAGCGCATCGACAGGTTGTTGCGCAAACAGAGAGCGTTCGCCTCCTTTATAATACCATT
>JAGTUW010000338.1 GCA_018224345.1 Bacteroidota bacterium | reverse complement strand
CGGTGACTGAACAGTTCGTCATGGAAGAACGAAATATCATTATGGCGAAGGAAGAATCTTTATGACGCGACATCCTTCTTCCACGCTGTCTGCAAATCTGTCATCAGCGGAAGGGGGCAGTACCGGTCGCATCATCGAGGAAGCTCCCTGCGTCGTATCGAAACGGAAAGAAAAATGAAATCCCTCACAGACCCGTTCGGACGAATACACAACTATTTGCGTATTTCGGTGACGGATCGCTGCAACCTGCGATGCATGTATTGCATGCCGCCCGGTGATTCCCGCAGGCATGACAGCGCATCCGTTGACGGTGAACACCCGGCCGGATCCGCTTTCCCCGCTTTCGGGGCGGCATACGACGACCTGCCACATGTACAGGGATTGTTGACATTCGAGGAAATCATTCGGGTCGCACGGATATTTACTTCGCTTGGCGTGAATAAAATCCGTCTGACAGGTGGAGAGCCGCTCGTGCGCAAAGACCTTCCCGTTCTGGTCAGTCAACTGGCGCAACTGTCGGGGCTCCGCAGTCTCGGTATGACCACCAATGGTGTGCTGCTTGAGAAATATGCGCAGGAACTCAGAGATGCCGGTCTTACGCATCTGAATATAAGTCTCGACACGCTGCGGCCGGATCGCTTTGTACGGATCGCAATGAAACCTTCTTTTGCTTCCGTCATGAAGGGAATAGAATCGGCATTGAAGGTCGGTTTTCAGCGAATCAAGCTCAATGTCGTCGTCATGGGCAATGTCAACGATGACGAACTTCCCGATTTTGTCGCCATGGCTCGTACCCATCCTGTCAGCGTCCGTTTCATCGAATACATGCCGTTCCGTTCCAATAAATGGGAAACGGCATCCTTCGTTTCCTGGCATGAAATGCTGCGACGTATTGCGCGCGTCTATGACTGGTCATCGGCGGAACGCTGTTACGACGACAGCGGTGTGGCCCGCGAATACCGGCTGAAGGGGTGGTCCGGAACGATCGGATTTATCACGTCCATGACGGAGCATTTCTGTGACGACTGCAATCGCCTGCGGCTCACAGCCGATGGTTCGCTCAAGTCCTGTTTGTTCCATCCGGCGGAAACGAATCTTCGAAGCGCGTTGCGTACGGGCAATGGAGATGACTGTATCGAAACATTGATCCGTGCGGTCGTTGCGCAAAAACCTGCGACACATGCGCCTGTTGAACAGCTTGTGGCTGCAGAGAACCGTTCCATGATTGAAATTGGTGGATAATATGCTCGATGTTTCACAAAAACCACGTTCATTGCGCATCGCGATTGCATGCGCCCGATTGAATCTCAGCCCCGCCACTATCGCGCGTATCCTCGATAACGCTGTCCCGAAGGGGAATCCACTCGAGGTTGCCAAAGTCGCTGCCGTACAGGCGGCGAAAAATACCAGCAATATTATTCCTTACTGTCATCCCCTGCCTGTCGATTTTGTCGGAGTGGATTATGATTTTGGTGATTCCTGGATAGATACGCGGGTGACCATCAAGGCAATGTATCGCACCGGTGTCGAAATGGAAGCCCTCACCGCTGCGGGTATCGCCGCATTGACGTTGTACGACATGATGAAAATGCTCGATGACAGCATGTCGATCGGCAGCATTGTGCTCGAGAAGAAAAGAGGGGGCAAGGCCGAATTCAAAACGCCCTATGCGAAACCGTTGCGTGCGGCCGTACTCGTGATGTCCGATTCGATCGCCGCCGGGGAAAAATCCGATACTTCGGGACGTTTGATCTGCGATCGATTGCAATCCGAAGGTGTCGATGTGGAGGACTATCGGATCATCCCTGACGAAAAAATGGAGATTGTCGATATCGTACGCTCCTACGCCGATGAACAGGGCATCGATCTGGTCGTCACTACGGGAGGAACGGGGTTCAGTCCGCGGGATTGCACCCCGGAAGCGATGGCAGAGATCATCGAGCGCCCGGCGCCAGGAATATCCGAGGCAGCCAGAGCATACGGACAGGAACGTACTCCGTTTTCCATGCTTTCACGGGCGCAGGCCGGTCTGCGCGGGTCGACATTGATAGTGAATCTCCCGGGTTCGAAAAAAGGTGTCGCCGACTCCCTCGACGCACTGTTCCCCGGAGTACTCCACGCGTTCAAAATGATTCGGGGAGGAGGACATGAGACATGATTCCGTTTGAGACAGCTCGCGATTTGATCCGTCAGCACTGTTTCCGTCTCTCGACTGAATCCGTTGCCCTGGAGAAAACAGACGGACGTGTGCTGGCTGTCGATATCCGTGCCCGCTCACCGATGCCACGCTTCGATTCCTCCGCCGTTGATGGGTATGCACTTTCGAGTGTGCAGACGAAGCATGCAAGCCATGGTGTCCCGGTCACCCTCCCCGTAATTGCAACCATTCGTGCCGGTGATGCTTACCGCCTCCGGGCCGGACAACAACAGGCGCTCCGTATTTTTACCGGAGCGATGTTACCCCCCGGTACCGATTCGGTCATCATGCAGGAACATGTGCGTCAGGAACAGGGAGTCATACTCATCGATCGCGAGGTGAAGCCGGGTGAAAACGTCCGGCGAAAAGGCGAAGAATTTTCACGTAATGATACTGTCCTGAAGAAAGGGACACGCGTGACACCACCCGTGCATGGCTTGATGGCGGCCATGGGCCTCCGTTCCGTACGCGTTACACGAATGCCACGGGTATCGGTCATCGTCACGGGGAGTGAACTTCGCCCTTCGGGGGAACGTCCGGGGAAGGGTGAGATAATCGATTCAAACTCGCCATCCATCGCAGCGGCGCTGGCCGGGTGTGGCATTGAACCCATGTCAATACATCGTGTCGACGATGATCCCGAAGCGCTCCGTGCCGCAATGTCCGCCGGACTGATGAATTCCGACATCCTCATCACTGTCGGAGGTGTGTCTGTAGGCGACTACGATTTTGTGCGTGATGTTTCGGATACACTCGGTATCCGTGAAATATTCTGGACCGTGGCAATGAAACCCGGCAAACCGAACTTTTTCGGGAAGAAGGGAAAAACGCTGATTTTCGGGTTGCCCGGCAATCCTGTCGCTGCATTGCTTTCTTTTCACTTCTTCGTGCGAACTGCTCTCTCCATCATGACAGGACGGGAGCAGGAAACAGAGACACTTTTTCAGGCTGTACTCACCAGGGAAGTTCGAAAAAAAGCAGGCCGCTGTGAATTTGTCCGTGCGGCGCTCTCCAACGGCCCGAAAGGTGAACTGCTTGTTTCCCCACACAAAGCGCAGCATTCGCATATGCTGAGCGGAATGACCGAAGCAAATGCGCTTATCCATTTTCCGGCTGACACGATATGTCTCCCGGAAAACCAGCTTGTAACAGTTTCACTTTTACAATGGACATATTGATGAATTCCCGGGATGCATCTGTCGTTGCTCTCTCCCTCAGCTCTGAACGAGGGATACCAAAGGAAAATGTCGATCGGGTCACGCTGGTCGAGAACTGGGGCATAAGCGGTGATGCGCATGCAGGAGACTGGCACCGGCAGGTAAGTCTGCTGGCCATGGAAAGCATAGAGAGTATGTATGCAAAGGGGGTGAAGGTGCGTCCCGGCGCATTTGCCGAGAACATCACCACGCAATTCATTACGTTGCCGACGCTGGCAATCGGCAGCAGATTGCGCATCGGACCGACGCTGCTCGAGGTCACGCAGATCGGCAAGGAATGTCATGCACGTTGTGCGATTTACTATGCTGCCGGTGACTGCGTGATGCCGCGGGAGGGCATATTCGCACGCGTGCTCGAAGGCGGTGCTATCTCCGTCGGAGATCCCGTACAGGTCTGCGGAGTGTAGCATGGGAGCATTACCGGGTTATGAAGTCCTGCCGTTGTTCATGCTCGTTGCCGCAATGTACGCGTCCGTCGGACACGGCGGCGCTTCGGGTTACCTGGCCCTGTTCGCCATTCTGGGTATCGCTTCCCCTGACATCGTCCCTGTCGTGCTGATACTGAACATTCTCGTGGCGTCCACCGGCTTCCGGCAATTCTACCGCGAAGGATACTTTCGCATCGATCTGCTTCTGCCGTTTATTCTCATTTCCATTCCCGCCGCCTTCATTGGTGGCATGATCACCGTCGACCGTGTCGTGTTTTCCATACTCCTCGGTCTGGCCCTGCTGTTTTCCGCCTGGCGGATTCTTTTCTTCCGTCCGTTGGCGGTGAAGCCCTCACCGCCGGAACGTCCCCGCTTCTGGAAGATCGCGCTGCCGGTCGGCGCCGTCCTCGGACTGCTGGCCGGTATGATCGGCATCGGCGGGGGTGTGTTTCTGAGTCCGTTTCTGTTGCTGATCCGCTGGGCGGATGCGCGGCAGACGGCGGCGATATCCAGCGCGTTCATCGTCGTCAATTCCATGGCCGGATTGTCGGGACATCTCCTGCGTGCGGACACGACGGTGACATTTGCTCCCTTGCTCATTGTCGCCGTGCTGCTGGGCGGGTATATCGGTGCGCGCAGTGGTGCTCGTACGCTGGCGCCGCAAACGATACGCGCTGTGCTCGCTGTCGTGCTCATTCTTGCCGGGAGCAAACTCATCGGTACTGCACTCGTGTAAACGGCTCTCGGCTCCACCCCGGCAGGATACGGCCGGGATATTTCGGGCGGCTCCCTCTGTATGCCTGCCGCTGTCGCGCGGCAAACTGCTGCGCAAGCATTCCGGCTGTGGAAGAAGAATCCATCGGAGTGTAGAAACTCCCGGGATGCAGGTCGTCATTCTGTCGGTGACGGCGCCGGCATCGGGTGAGCATGCCGGGTGCAAAACTCTGAAGATGCCAGATTTGCTGAACAGAGTCGTATCACGGATAGCGATGCGGCATCGCGCGCGTTTGTTCTTTCAGATCAACTCCCCGTCGCGCCAGCCGAGGCGAATCAGTTCGATGCGCTTCGGGTCGGCGATACCGAGCTTGTGCCGGGTCTCGGCGAGCTGTATGTGTTTCGGCGGGGGACTGATGGGACGGTCTTCCCCGAAATATTCGCGTCGCCGGGCCTCGATGATGCGTGCGCCCACGGCATCGACGGCGACGGGATCGGTGCCGACCAGCAGGCCGTTGTACCGCCAGATGTATTCGGGATTGAAGTGATGCGGCCCGCTGCCGTGAAACAACGGCGTGAGCATGACCAGTACGTTGAGACGCGTCCTGCCTGCGACATGCGGCAGTTTCCATATGGATGCGAGATCGGCGCAGGAGTCACCGTGATAATCTGCGGGCTGATTGATGAACATGATGTAATTCTTGATCAGTGTCCCGAGGCCTGACCAATGATGCGTGCGCAAAGGACGCATATTGATCAGTGCCGTGGCACGGCGGAACGCCGGATTGGAATAGACACCCCGGTCATCTGTCGCGATGTTTCCGGCGGGGACGCCGGTACCGGTGATGCGCTCGTGCACGATGTCTTCCAGTTCGACCGGTGTGCGCAGGTATTTCCAGACATTGGTCTTGATTCCGACGATGTCCGATGGCCTGATCAGTCTCCGCCATGCCGCTTCCACTTCCTGTATCTGCAGCAACTCCGTAACGGCCTGATCTATCATGTCGGCCAGAATG
>JAGTUW010000337.1 GCA_018224345.1 Bacteroidota bacterium | reverse complement strand
GGCAGGCCGCAGACGGCAGGCCGCAGACGGCAGGCCGCAGACGGCAGGCCGCAGACGGCAGGCCGCAGACGGCAGGCCGCAGGCACTATTACAGGCCGTCTCACTACAGATATGTCGCGCGCAGCGTGTTCATCGCTGCGTTCGGAATTGAAAAAGCGCTTGCGGGAATGGAAGGTAGTGACCCCGGGGGGCTCGGGGAAGTGCATTCTGTTGAAGATCTCATGATAGAATGGGCTGGCCCGTCACGTGATATGAAAGGACTGGCGGACGGTAATAATCATATTTCATGTTATGACGAAAGGAGGGTTATATCGTGATTTCTGAGAGTCCCGGTAAATATATTCTGCTGCGCCTTCGGCCGGATGGGACACGTTCACAAAAGGTATTTACTGTCGTACGATAGTAATCTGTCATTAATCATCCCCGGGGGCGGAATGATCCGCCTCCGGGCAGATTTTTCATCGCATTTTGCTTTGTTTAACATAATGGAAATTTAATTATGCGTATTACAACACTGTTGATTGCAATGCTGTTGGCTGGAATCAGCTCCACGGGTGCATGCTTCGGGCAATGGCAGAAAGCCTACCAAACATTTGGTGGTATTGAGTACTCAGCTATTCTGGTATACACCGATCATTCAGACAAGGAAATAATATTGGCATCGACCAGCTTTGGCCTGGTAAAGTCTACAGACAACGGTGTGACGTGGCAGCACAAGAGTCATGATGAAATTTCAAGCTTTTCCAGGCATGGCAGAGCGCTTTTTGCCGGATCTATTAAATATGGAATACGTCGATCTACAGATGAAGGAGAAACATGGCCGCTGCTGAATAATGAGTTATTCTGGGACAGCGTTCGTTGTCTTGCCGTGCATGGAAACAGATTATATGCCGGGACCGAAACAAAGGGTGTTTGGGTGTCAGATGATGGTGTATCGGAATGGACGCGGATTTCATGGGGATTGGAATACGACAATATAAGTGCGTTGCAGACCCACAATGGTACTTTGTACTGTGCTGTGCAGACTCCCGGTTCTCTGTATCGGTTGAATGAAAGAGGCGATTCGTGGGAGAATGTCGCAGTTCTGGGAACGGGATACCATATATGGTCCTTTTTGATTACGGACCAGATCTGGCTTGTCGGTACCGGTGGTTTGAAGGGTGGAATATATATTTCGGATGATGAAGGCAACACATGGAGAAAGCCTGTGAACAAGGCAGGAATGAGTCTGTGTAAACACTTTGTACAACATGATGGTATATTATGGGCTGCTGGGTCTGCAGGAGTCGGTATGGATACATTTGGAATAATAAGATCGGATGATAATGGTGAAACATGGACAAACGATTCGAAGGGTCTACTATACACACAGGACGCCTTGGGGATTGGGCGGGTGAACATGATCTCAGCTGGCGGTGGTGGTCTATATTATCGCTCTCTCTCCGAAATCACATCGGTCAGGTATGACGGACCAGATAAACTACGGCACGTAATTTCTTCTCTGAAAATCAGTCCGCATCCGGTCAGGAATCATTTCTCGTTGAGTGTTTCACTGGAAAAAAGAACGGGTGTGGAGGTCTGGATCAGTGATCTTCTCGGTCGTGTCATTCAATCGACTGGCCCTGTGGAATATGATTCCGGAACGCATGCTTTTCAGTATGATCTATCGAGCCACCCGGGCGGGATATACATCTGCCATCTGAGAGCAGGTGACGAAGTGCGAACAGTCAAAATTTTGCATTGGAAATAAAGTGTAATTGCCGATAAGATGTTTGTGCGAAAACATAAATAGAGATACAGAATCCGATATGGACACTCATGCTGAGAGGCCCGGAAACAAGGGGAAAGTCTTGCGGACGATGTTTCACGTATTTCAGGCAACCAGGAGGAACAGATGAATGACAACGGATTACGACGATGGTGGATCGACATACCGGCGGGTGGGCCTGCAGGGCGCCTGCTGCCCTTCTTGTTCGTCTGTCTGCTGCAGTTCACCGCATTTCCGGATTCCGCACAGGCACAGTGGACGGAGGTTGCATTGCCAGAGCACAACAACCTGAACATGGAGTGGGTGTGGGCGGATTCATTGCACGGGTATATCTTCGGGTTGTATTTCGGCCCGGTGATCAGAACAACCGACGGCGGTTTCACATGGACGCTGGATACGCTGACGCTGCCGGCGGAATTGCAACCGGAGTCGTCGTTGCGATTCTCTTTCGCGGATTTCAAGAACCGTGATTTCGGTGTTGTTTCGTATAAAGAGGGACGCCGTGATTCGGTGCTGATCTATACGATCGATGGCGGGATGACATGGGGGTACAATCTTATCGAGACGAAATCACCGATCATGCATGTGATGAATCCTCCCGGGTCACGATTGCAGGTGGACCGCAATCGCGGACTGTACCTGTTCTACGCCCGCAGCTATGACGACGGTGTACCTGCCTGGGTCATCAATTACAGCGATGACATCGGCGCGACCTGGCGCGAGATTGCGGCGGACACCCTTCAGGACTGGAGCAGCGGGACACCTTTTTATGGGGTGCTGGATTCCCTGACACAGTATTATTGTGTGGAAATGCACGACCCGGAGTTCAGCAACAGCTCCAGGGTACGCTTTACGACCGATGGCGGTGCGACCTGGCAGAGTCCACAGGCGCCGCACCCGCTGTCGGGAAGTCTGAACGAGATCTACAAGTTCGACGTCATCAACGATACCAGTATTGCATTGACTACGCGGTACAGCGATTGGCGCCCGGGATTTCCCACCTCCTCGCGTGGCATTGTAAGTACGGACATTCGACGGCATGCAGAGGCGGGTGGGTGGAATACATATCGACACCCATTTCTGCATTCGGATGGTTCCGATAAGGACATTTTCGATATTCTCTATGACAACGGAACAACAATCGTTAATATTGGTGATTCCGTCATAGTGTTTCGCGAGAATCCTCCGAACCGTCCGCGGAAGCTTCATATTCCCAACGGGGGATTATTCTTCCCCAACCGGGGATCATTCTATCTCTCTCCCGATGGCCGTTTGTGGCATTTGGGGAATAGCAGAGTCTGGGTTCTGGATTATCAGACGCTGGGGGCCGGGCGCGAGAGGCCGGCGATTGCCGGTATCGAAGGTTTCTCCTGCTACCCCCAGCCGTTTGCGAACGGCTCGGATATAATGACATTGCGCATGAGGAGCGGGACGCGACAGGAGGGCGCCGTCATTTCGCTGTTCGATGCCGTCGGTCGCCGCTTCTACGAAAAGGAGATCGGTGGCTTCGGTCCGGGAAAGCACACGGTACAACTCGATCTCTCCGGGGTTGCCTTCGCGCATCTGCCCGCCAACACGATCGTGTTCATCGAACTGCGCACGAAAGATCAACTCCTGTACACGAAATCACTGTTTATCAACAACAGATAGGAGGAGAGGGGACCACACGGTGATGACCGTGGATCTGGATGCTGTCGCCACGACGGAAGGCATGTACACCATCGATGTTTCGCCATTACCGCGGAACCGCTATATTCTTCTGCTTATCGGGGCAGACGCGTCGACACAGAAGCTGTTTATCAGGAAATGAACCGAGCTGAACGGGCAGCGATTTCCGGCAGCTTCCGGAATCGCTGCCGTGCATTTGCTGCTCCCGTCGGGATTTGTTATCATGGCATGAGCATTAATAAGATTACATGATCCGGAATGGACGCTCAGGATGAGAGGCCCGGAAACAAGGGGAAAGTCTTGCGGACGATGTCACACGTATTTCAGGCAACCAGGAGGAACAGATGAATGACAACGGTTTACGACGATGGTGGATCGACATACCGGGGGGTGCGCTTGCAGGGCGCCTGCTGCCCTTCGTGTTCGTCTTTCTGCTGCACTGCCCCGCATTTCCCGACTCCGCACAGGCGCAGTGGACGGAGGTGACATTGCCGTACAGCGACTATAACGAGGAATTGGTGTGGGCGGATTCACAGCACGGGTATATCTTCAGACTATTCTTCGGGCCGGTGCTCAGAACAACTGACGGCGGTTTCACCTGGACGCTGGATACACTGACGCTGCCACCGGAATTGCAACCGGAGTCTTCGTGGCGATTATTATTCGCGGATTTCAGGGACCGTGATTTCGGTGTTGCATTGTATCAGGTGAAATCTCGTGATTCGGTGCTGATCTATACAACCGATGGCGGGTTGACATGGGGGTACAATCTTAT
>JAGTUW010000336.1 GCA_018224345.1 Bacteroidota bacterium | reverse complement strand
TACGAATAGGCAAAAAGGTCTTTCTACCGGAGTCAGTGCATCGTCCGCCGGCATCCTGACGGCCTCGGGAACTGATTTTATTGGATAACACCTGTTTGTAATCGTATTTTTAGATATAAACACGATTTTTGAGCGTTATCCCTATTTTATGCTCATCACAGGTATCCCAAACGTATTACTTGATTTTTGCTGTCAATGTAACTATTATTCCAGCCTAAAGGCTCATAGTAATCATTTTATGAGAAGCGTAACGATTTTTTGAGTTGTGATGACATTGAATACGAGACAGAAACGGCCGGCAGGCTATGCATTTCTGGTAGAGCAATACAACGTGAGCACGTTGCCGAACTGGCACACGTCCTCAGTCAGCCCGACCGGAACGCTGCGCTCGACAATTCAGGATGGGCAGGTGGAATCCGTCTATCCCCGGATTTACTGGCCTGGAGACGGGACGGGAGACCATCTGGAATTTGCCCTCAAGTACGACGGCGTCAATCCTGGCATCCTTTCGGCCCTTTTCAACGTGGTAACAGCAGAAGAGATCGCGTCCTGGATCAGTTCGAAACCGACCGGGAAATACGCCCGCAGGATCTGGTTCCTGTATGAATTCCTGACCGGGCGAAAACTCACGCTGCCGGATTTGACCAGGGGGAATTACACAGCACTGCTTGAGCCGGACCGTTATTACACCGCAGCGCCCGGCCGTCGCGTGCAGCGTCAGAGGGTCATCGACAATCTGCTTGGCGGGAAGGATTTCTGTCCCGTCATCCGGCGCACCGAAAAGCTCGCCGCCATGGAAACAATCGACCTGCGGAAACGCTGCGAAGAAGTCGTGACTTCCTTTCCACCGCAGCTCATCCGACGGGCACTGAGTTACCTGTATAGTAAAGAAACCAAGTCTTCATTCGAGATCGAACACATCAAGCCGAGCCCCGCCCGGATAGAAAAATTCATCGGTTTGCTGGAGTTGGCCGAGCACAAGGACTTTTGCGAGAAGCCCCTCCTGATCGACGTGCAGAACCGCATCGTCGACCCCCGGTTCCGGGAAACGGATTACCGGGTCAATCAGAATTTCATCGGTCAGACTATTTCCTCTCAGAAGCAGCTCGTTCACTATGTCTGCCCGAAACCCGGCGACCTCCCGGCACTGATGGCGGGCCTGCTTGTCTCCCACCAGATAATGAAGGAGGGCGCGGTTCCCGCCATTATCCATGCCGCAGCCATCTCCTACGGATTCGTGTTCATGCATCCATTTGAAGACGGCAACGGCCGTATTCACCGGTTTCTCATTCACAATATCCTGTTCCTGCGGGGCGTGATCCCGAAAGGACTTATGTTCCCGGTCTCCGCCGCCATGCTGAAAAATCAGGCGCAGTACGATCATTCCCTGGAAGCGTTTTCAAATCCACTGATGCGGCTACTTGAATACGACCTGGACGATCTCGGCCAGATGACCGTGCCGGGCGAGACCGGACCTCTGTACAGGTATATCGACATGACCGCTCAGGCGGAGGCGTTGTATGATTTCGTCAAGCTCACCATCGAGCACGAGCTTGTGGAAGAACTCGTTTTTCTGGCAAATTACGACAAGACCAGGCAGGCCATTCAGGAATTCGTGGACATGCCTGACCGGCTCATCGATCTTTTTATCCAACTCTGCCTGCAAAGCAATGGTCACCTTTCAGCGAGAAAGAGAGAATCGCATTTCGGTTTTCTGACCGTCGAAGAGTTGGCCGATATGGAAAATGCCGTCCGGGAAGAATACGCAATGGACTGAGCTTCAAAGCAATTCAGGGTGTGAAATACGGTATTTTTCAACCAACCAGGGGTGGACAGTTTTCGGTCATCGGGGGTGGTCAATTTTCGGGTAGCGTTACCAGTCCGTCATTCCACTTCTTCCCCGTCTTCGTAGGTCTTCGTCGTCATGTTTCCCTCCTCGTCCCAAAACCTGGCGACGCCGTGTTCCTTGCCGTCCCTGAAGGGAACCTCTTCCTGTTTCGCGCCGCTCTCGTACCACCTGACCCTGACGCCGTGACTTTTGCCGTCCTTGAAAGGAAGCTCGGACTCTTTCGCGCCGCTCTCGTACCAACTGATCCTGACACCGTGTATATTGCCGTGCTTGAAAGGAGTCTCACGCATCTTCGCGCCGCTCTCGTACCAGTCGAACGCGACGCCTTGTTCCTCGCCGCCCTCCAGGGGAAGCTCGGACTTCTTTACGCCACTTTCGTACCACCTGACCATGACGCCGTACCTCTGTCCGTCCTCGTAGGGTGTCTCCTCTTCCTTCGCGCCACTCTCGTAGTAATTTACGCCGACGCCGTGTATCTTGCCGGCCATGTAGGGAATCTCACCCTTCTTCACTCCGCTCTCGAAGTAATTGACCCTGACGCCGTGTTCCTTGCCGGCCTTGAAGGGAATTTCGCTCTTCTTCGTGCCGTTTCTGTAATACTCGATGACGACGCCTTCTTTTTTGTTGTCTATGAAAGGAGTCTCGGATTCGATTGTTCCATCTTGATAATATGCGACTTCGACTCTGTTCGGGTCTAATTTTTCTTCTTTTTCGTTCGAGCAGCCTGTCAAGGCGATGACTACCAGGGCGGCAAGAAAAGTTTTCATTCTTCGTTCTCCTGTTGTTCGTTTATGCTCTTATCTTCGTCACGAAAATGCTACCGGAGGTCGTCATCGGAGACCTGGCAGGTTCCACCCGCCTGCGGATCTTCCCGTCTTTGATGTCAGCCAGAAACGTGAGAGTATAGTTGATATAACATTGCGATTTCTCCATTACGGTCAAAACCCACGGGACATCACAAATCCAACGTGCAGGGGCGGTTCGAGAATCTTGTGCGCCGGTCCTCGAAGAGAATGGCACCACAGGGTTCACCTTGACGCTCCATCCTGACATACACAAAGCCGCCCGTCTCTACAAAAGAGCGTGGGCAATGCATTCCCGATCAGGCCTCTGTGCACTCTGTGAACCCTGTGGTGCAATTCTTCCCCTCGAAAAAGGTCTCCTTGCCCTTCTTGCCCTCTGTGGTTTCTCTTATTCTGTGGTTCCTCACATTTCATCCCCACGTGCAGCCCGGCGGGTCCGGCGCATCTCGGATGATCCGGAGTGATGGTGACGGAAGGGC
>JAGTUW010000335.1 GCA_018224345.1 Bacteroidota bacterium | reverse complement strand
TTGATACCTGTTTTGAATTCATACTGGAAGCCGATATCGCAATCAAATCTCAACCAGTGGACTCCGCTGTCGCTGTCACGCGCCTCGTCGCGCAACTGACATCCGCAACCGCACACAACACAACGCGCTGACATCACATGGATCATTCCCAGGAACTTTCCCTGGAACGCAAGGTAGAAGAGCTTATCGAGACACGAACACTGGACCGTGTCACTCTCGACAAGCTTTCAAATGAAGAACTCATGCTGCTATTTCAAAAAGACGTGCGGCTCGCGTTTGACATTCTCGTGGAGCGCTTTCAGAATCCTTTGATGAATTTCATTTTCCGCTTCACCGGAAATCGTGAAGATGCGGCAGACATCCTGCAGGATACGTTTATTCGCGTGTACAGGAAGAAGCACTTGTACAAGACGATAGCGAAGTTTTCCACCTGGGTGTACACCATCGCCGGTAATCTCGCGAAAAGCGAATTGCGCAGAGGACATCGAAAGTATCTGACTTCGATCGACAGGAAGAAAAGTGAAGACGAGGAATACTCCATCCCGATGACAGACAGCAAACCTCTTCCTGACCGCGATACTGATCGCAGGATCGTGTACGAGCGGATTCAGGAAGCTCTGCTGACGTTGCCAGACGGTTTTCGTGAAGCGGTGATTTTGCGTGATATACAGGAACTCACTTATGAGGAGATTGCGGAAATCACCGAATTACCCATCGGCACAGTAAAATCACGCATAAGTCGTGGGCGACTCCAGCTTCAACAACTCCTGAAAGACATCTATGATTAATTGCTCCAGTATTTACAATGCCTGAACAGAATGACAATATTGCACGAAACGGTCCCCCGCCTTTCGATGTGGATCTTTTGTTGCATGATCTCAGAGAACTGCCGGAAGTGGCAGCGCCCATGGATTTCTCCGAACATCTCTCAAGAAAAATTGAGAAGATCGATAACATTGAAGGGATATCCTTGTGGAAGCGCTTCTTCCTGCCTGCCGCTGAGGGCGGGTTCCGCATTCCTGCCTATGCGTATGGTGCCGTTGCCGCTCTGGCCGTCGTTTTTGTTTCGGTATATGTATTCAACATCACCAGTTTCGAGCAGGAGTTGCATCGGGAGATCGACCCACGGCCCGCAATAAAGGAATCCGAAACGCGAATCCGGCAGGGTTTGGATGCGAAGGGAAGCAATGGGGACGAGGCACCGCTGGAAAGAGAAACACCGCCACTGCCACTCATCGAAGAATCCGGCGATGCGATAGGACAAACCGAGAGAAAGTCTGAGTCCGGAGCCGGCACGGACGATGCACTGTCCCAAGGTGGTCGCGCTGAGACATCCGCTCCCGAGGCAGCAACCGCGACGGAAAGTGCCGAGCCTCTCAGAGAAAACGACGATCAATCTGAATTTCGCACACGTGGTTTTCTGGGGGCCGAGGATGCGCTTTCCCATCCGGACAGCCTCCTGTCTGATTCTCTCCGCCGAGCTGATTCACTGCAACGTAGCAGAATTGATATCCAATCCGAGCCAGAGCCAGAGGCACGCTGATTTATCATGGAGACCAGACTTCCGGATATTCCCCTGGCCGAACGTATGCGGCCCCGCTCGCTTTCTGATTATGTCGGACAGCGACATCTGGTCGGCGAAGGCAAACCCGTGTACCAGATGCTTGCACGGGGCATGCCGTTCAGTATGATCCTCTGGGGGCCGCCGGGTTCGGGAAAAACCACTTTGGCACGTCTCCTTACCACACAGGTCAGTGCACATTTCGAACAGATTTCTGCGGTATCTTCAGGAGTAAAGGAAGTACGTCAGATCATAGAGCGCGCCCGCAAGCTCAGAATGGAATTGGGGCAGATGCAAACCGTTCTGTTTATCGATGAGATTCATCGGTTCAACAAAGCCCAGCAAGATGCGCTTTTACAAGCAGTTGAAGAAGGCAATCTCATCCTGATTGGAGCAACAACGGAAAACCCATCCTTTGAAATCATCCCTCCGTTGCGCTCCCGTTCCCGAACCTACATACTGAACCCACTCACTATAGATGAGCTTTCTACCCTTCTGGATCGCGCATTATCGAGCGATACCTATCTGCGTACGCTGGATATCACCTTTGATGATCGTGATATGTTGATTGCATACAGCGGCGGAGATGCGCGCGGGATGCTCAATGGTCTGGAAATGTGCTGTCTGCTGGCCGAGGAAGGAGGCAAGGTGCGGATTACCCAAGAGGTGCTCGAAGAAGCCTTTCAGCGAGCCTTTGCGAAATACGACAAAGGCGGAGAAGATCATTACAACATCATATCCGCGTTTATCAAATCCATCCGTGGCAGCGACCCTGATGCCGCAGTTTACTGGATGGGACGCATGCTCCAGGGTGGAGAAGACCCTCTTTTTATCGCCCGCCGACTCATTATTCTCGCTTCAGAAGATATCGGGAATGCCGAACCGAATGCCCTGCTACTTGCGACGTCATGTTATCAGGCGGTACATGCTGTGGGTATGCCGGAAGCGCGTATCGTGCTTTCTCAGACCGCCACGTATCTGGCTGCAGCACCCAAAAGTAATGCTGCGTATCTTGCGATTAATGCGGCGATGGCGGATGCCGAATCCCTTCCTCCTTACGCAGTACCCCTTCACTTGCGAAACGCACCAACCGGACTTATGAAATCGCAAGGATTTGGAAAGGGATACAAATATGCGCACGATTTCCAGGGACATTTCATCGAGCAGGACTACCTTCCTGAGGAACTCCTGCAACGCCGGTATTACCGACCGACAACGGAGGGACGGGAAGCTCGTATTCTCGAACGTCTGCGTGCGCTCTGGAAACGCCGGGGTTATTAGCTCTCCAGCCAGCCGTTCTCGGCGAAACTGACATAGTTGCTTCCACAGACAATGATATGATCGTGCACCGGAATGTCCATCAAACGTCCCGCCTCTACCAATTGTTTGGTGATAAGATGATCCTCTCTGCTGGCTTCCCGCACACCGCTCGGATGATTATGCAGCAAGATAACTGAACTCGCAAGTTCGGTCACGGCAGCACGAAATACTTCCCGCGGATGCACCAGGCTCGCATTGACGATACCCTCTGATATCACACATTCACGTACGATCCGGCCAGCATTGTTGAGCAACAGCACCATGAAGCGTTCATGTTGAAGATCACGTAATCGAGGGATATAACGATGCGCCACATCTTCCGGGGAACCGATTATCACATCCCCTTCTTCACGGATTGCCGCATGGCGGCGCCCGAGTTCGAACGCTGCGAGCAGCGTGACTGCTCGTGCTATTCCTATACCGGAAAAGCGGCATAGTTCAGCCAGCGGACGCAATGACAGCGCCCGCAGATTCCCGTGCCGGGCCAACAGCGCACGAGCGATATCAAGCGCTGACTCCTTTCCTGTCCCTGCATTGATAAGTATGGCGAGCAGTTCAGCATCGGAGAGTGCGTCCGTCCCTCGGGCAACAAGTTTCTCCCGTGGTCGCTCTCCCTCCGGCCAATACTTGATTACATGTAAGCCATCTTCCCTATTTGTGGTTTTCTTCCGCATGCGTCTACTCCCTATAGTGTGCAGAAATGTGAGACAGTGATCTTGTTATTTTGCGTGAAACGGCTCCAGACGTCGTATGGTACCGTCACGACACAGCATCATGTTCATCGCGGCATTGACGCGCTGATGGAGAAAATTCACAGGTGCGCGCAGCCCCTCGAAGACATTCACTATGCGTTTTCTCGTACTTTTTCTTCCATATGGTTTTTTATCAGTCACTTCAAGCGCGATCTTCATTGCATCGTAGCCGAACAGCGCCTCACGTGTCAGCATGCGCGAACTCCTTCCTGCGAAGGCATCGCGAAGCAGTCGATACTCTGCGGTACTGCTGTCAGTGACGACATCCGTTTCGAAATACAGGGTGATTTCATGGGACATTCTTTTCAGTAAATCCGGGTGATTCCAGTTTCCCCCACCGATGATGGGCATAGTCAGCGATGTTTCGCGTATCCCTTCGAGCACAGCTACAATATCGTGCCTGTGCTGGACAGGTGCAAAGAGGATACCGTTTTTTACATCATGTTGTGACAGAGATCGGCAAAGGTCCTTTATTCCCTGGGCTGACTTATCGTAGTAGACCGATTGCAGCACTTCGATTCCGACGATCCCGCAACGTGCGATGAAGGTCTCCGCCATTTCCCTGGCATAAGAATGGTCGGGAGCAAGAATAAACGCCTTGCTCGCATTGAGTTCAAGCGCTGCGTAATCAGCCAGGAAGCGTGCACGCTGAAGAATAGGGATGTTCAGTTGAAAGATGTTTGTCCCGTATTCAGTCAGATCCTCCGCGGTTGCCATTGGCACCAGCACAAGCATCCCTCGTTCCGCCGCGTTTCGGCAGACACGGTCGGCATCATCACTGAACGCGCCGCCAAAAAGCAACAGAGCATTCTGATCCCGTTCAAGGCGAGTCAGCGCGTGACGAAGGGAATCCTTATCAGTGCTGTCGATGAGTTCAAAGGAAATGTCAATGGCATCGCGGTTATTGTTTTGCTTCCTGCGATGCACGTCAAGCCCGGCAAGCATACCATCACGCAGATCCCGCACTATCGCTGCACGACGCTCATCTGTTTGACGGAGCGGCAGCGCGGCTGCAATGCGCATGGTTTCCCGGATCTGTACAGTTGACTTCGTACGTCGCATTGAATCCGGACGATTCTTTTCCTCAGATCCGTTTTCTGTATCCCATTGTAACAGGGCAAGCAGGGTACTGTCGTTGTGATTTCGTGGCATAACCTCCCGGACAAGCATTCGCTCTCCCTGCGGCGTCACTGCAGGACGGGCCGCAGCGATGCGCCGGGAGAGGCGCGATCGATCCACTTCCTCAGCAAACCAGGCCTGAACGTACCAGCGCAGAGCCGTGATGCGGCTCCCGGCCTTGATGCCGGCATCGCCTGCAAGGAGAC
>JAGTUW010000334.1 GCA_018224345.1 Bacteroidota bacterium | reverse complement strand
TATCCGAAAGCGTACCGCTACAACCTCGGCGAGCGCATCATGACCGGCTTTCTCGATGTTCTCGATTTGATTCTGGAATCGCGGTACACATCAGGAAACAAACGTCATCTCCTGCGGCAGACGAATATCCGGCTTGAGAAACTGCGATATCTCATCCGCTTGTCAAAGTATTTGCGCTGCATTTTAAGCTGAAGGAGTATGAACACGCTGCGGAAATGATCGTGGAGATGAGGCGCATGGGTGGTTCCGCGTACGCAAGCACACACTCTCGATATTGCGTGCAACAATGCAACACTTTATATATGGCTGCATGGCAATCGTGGATGTTTTTTGGATGTTCGTGTGCGCGAAATGTGCTTGAAGCACTGTAAATAAAGGGGATCAACGCTTTCAGCGGATAATCTCACTCTCTCCGCACCCTGTACTACAGGCCCTGTCGTTACCTGATGGGGCCTGTTTTTATTGGGTTTCCCGTAACCACTCTCCTGTACAGTACGCCCGAATCCGCCCCTCTCTTGTGACTTTTTCGCGACGGAGAATTCGGACTCGAATTTTCCTGAATCCTTTTCACGCCTTTGCCGCCTTGTACGAGGTAAAGTAAAAAAGGATAAGCGTTGCTGACCCTTTTTTCTTGAAAGCAATCCGTCAAGCCTTCGAACCTGGTGGTGGAGATCGTCCGGGCGATGATGCGCATAGATTTCCGTTTCCTTGATCGAGCTGTGACCGAGAAGCACCTTGATGTCTTCCAGCGGAACACCATCCAGTACGAGATAGGTGGCGAAGGTGTGACGGAATTTGTGAAGGAACATCCTGCAGGTTAATTCAGCCTGCTCTCCAATCCGTTTGCAGACCTTCAGCAGTAACCTTTCCCGCAACTGTTTACCCTTCGGGGATGCGAAGACGTAAATCTTGGACAATGGATTCGAGATCCCCGGTCCCACCGAAGTCGGCACACGCAAGGCCAGACCCGAGGAGATCGAACTCTCCCAGCTCATCGATATTCTCAACGACCGCTTTGGCACCGAGTTCAAGCCTGCTGACCAGCTGTTCTTCGACTCCATCAAAGAGGATGCTGTTGCCGATGACAGCCTGCGACAGGCAGCACTGGCCAATACCGAGGAGCACTTCGGGTTCGTGTTTCGCAGGGCTCTGGAGGGTCTGATCGTTGCACGGCTCAATCAAAACGAAGAGATTGCGGGGCGGTGTCTGAACGAGCCGGATGTTCAGAAGGTCGTGGGAGGTTGGATATTGAGGGAGGTGTATGAAGAGATTCGTAGTAAATCGAAGCAGGAAAAAGTAGAGGAGAAAAAATATTGATGGAACGTTCCTCCAACAACTGATGGAACTCACCGATAATCCAGACCGTACCAACCTTTCGATCGAAGAGGAACTCGGTCTTTACCAAGGTGCTATTCGTCATTGGCGTCAAGCTCTCGAAGCCGATTCTGACCAGGTGCTTTCGGGAGAAGACAGGATTTTTCCCGTCAACCATTCGGGAAATACGTTTCCAAAAGGTATTTTTAGCGTAATGTTAAAATCGCATTATTGCGACATCTATCCTGAAAGCTACCGCTTCTCCGAAGACGGAGAGCTTCTTCTTGAGAAAAACTACAACTTGAAATAATTCAAGGAGTATGAAGAATGAGAACATTACTAATCCTATTATCGGGCATCGTCCTCCTGCTCACGACGCACTCACAAGAATCCCGTGCGCAGGAAAGCATTCCGGATAGCACCTTCACAAGTTATTATACATCCGGAGCGAAGGAGAGTGAGACTCCCTATGTCAACGCGAAGAAGCATGGCACCGTGGTCGCGTGGTACGAGAGCGGAGCGAAGGAGAGTGAGACTCCCTATGTCAACGGGAAGAAGAACGGCACCGTGGTCGCGTGGTACGAGAGCGGAGCGAAGAAAAATGAGGTTCCCTATGTCAACGGGCAGAAGCACGGCACCGAGGTCTATTGGTACGAGAGCGGAGCGAAGAAGGCCGAGATTCCCTTGGTCAACGGGCAGGAGCACGGCACCCAAATCTGGTGGTACGCGAGCGGAGCGAAGCACATAGAGGTTCCCTACGTCAACGGGCAGAAGCACGGCACCACGGTCTGGTGGTACAAGAGCGGGGCGAAGAAGAGTGAGACTCCCTACGTCAATGGGCAGAGGCACGGTACCAGGGTCTGGTGGTACGAAAGCGGAACGAAGGAGTTAGAGATTCCTTTCGTCAACGGGCAGAAGGAGGGCACACAGGTCGCGTGGTACGAGAGCGGAGCGAAGAAGAATGAAATTCCCTACGTCAATGGGCAGAAGCACGGCACTGTGGTCGCGTGGTACGAGAGCGGAGCGAAGAAGAATGAGGTTCCCTATGTCAACGGTCAGAAGGAGGGCACCGTGGTCGCGTGGTACGAGAGCGGAGCGAAGAAGAATGAGGTTCCCTATGTCAATGGGCAGAAGGAGGGGGTTGCTAAATACTGGGATGAGGACGGAGAGTTGACCCTCACGACATGGAAGAATGGAGTCAAGATTAGATGACTTGGAGCGAGAATATGAGTCTTATGTCCATAAATCTCCGCATTACAGACATAGAAAACAGGCTAAGAAATGCTAAGGTTTTCGACGCGACAATGGGTGAGAAACGTAAACAGAAACCCGATTACAGGAGGAAGCATGAAACCGGACATTTTGCCTGAAAACTACCGGTGATTCGGCGACGCGAAGAAACCCGGACCATGCATCGCTTGCAGTTGCCGGCATCGCTGCGGAAATATCCGAACTCGATAAACGACATCCGCTGGAGCTCGTCGCGTGCAGAAAAACCAGGGGGCGGGGTATGCGGACATGCTCCAATTGATCGTCGCCATCAATGTGGAACATCGTATTGCTGCGTGACAACCCTTGCATCGCATAAGAATATCAACTTTGTTTCGACAAACTCCCAAACTCCTCTTTACAGACAATCATACAAGTTTGATGAAGAAGACACGAACAAACATCAGGAGGACGAAGAATGAGTTTTTTGAGAAAGCTATTCAGGAAGAAGGACAGTGTCGAAGTAAAGACGG
>JAGTUW010000333.1 GCA_018224345.1 Bacteroidota bacterium | reverse complement strand
TGAGCTTTTCGGCCATGAGAAAGGGTCATTTACCGGAGCCGCCGCTCAACGGATCGGAAAATTTGAACAGGCGGACGGTGCGACGCTCTTCCTCGATGAAATCGGCGATATGAGCCTCTCCGCCCAGGCGAAAGCACTGCGCGTGCTGGAGGAGGGGACCTTCGAGCGCGTCGGTGGCAGCGGACGTATCGAAGTCGACGTACGTGTGATTGCGGCGACAAACAAGGAACTTCAACAGGAAATCAGGGAAGGACGATTTCGCGAGGACCTTTTCCATCGGCTCAATGTCCTTCCCGTCCATGTCCCGCCACTGCGGGAACGACGTGACGACATTCCCGCCCTGATCGCGCATTTCCTTGATGAGACCTGCAGGAAGAACAAACTACCCTCCCGAAGTATAGAAGATGCCGCCGTGGACAAATTACGGGAGATGAACTGGCCGGGTAATGTGAGGGAATTACGTAACGCCGTCGAACGCCTGGCCATCATGGTCTCAGAAACGATTACCGCGGGCGATGTAACCCGCTACGTGTTCGTAGCGACCGGAGAAGCAGAGGAAGGACTGCCGATGGATGTTTCTTTTCAGGATTTCAAGGACATCACCGAGGAAATGTTTATTCGCCGTCAACTCGAACGTTTCGACTGGAATGTCAGTCGCACCGCAGATGAACTCGGCATTCAGCGCAGTCATCTTTACAAAAAGATCAATAAGTACGGACTGGAAAGAAAGGAATGAACTGTGCTCATCTCGGAATATCCAGCGCGGGTGCACGCCGTTCGGAAGGGTCGGCAGCCTGCGGAAGTGAATCGCCGGCATGAACGCCAGTGTCGGGCGGCGCGATCCTTGCTTCATAGCGTTCGATGACCCCACGATAGAGCTCATCGCTCCGCTGTTTGTCGACAATGATCTCGCGCGCGGTCTCGAAGAGTACAGTGGTATCGATGGTGTGTGCATCGAGAAGTGAGTCGAGCGCAGCGTGCAGGGCCGTGCTGTCCTGACGGTAGAGTTCACCCAGAAAAAGAATGTCGCCGTATATTTGCTGAAATTCCCCGTCGTCGAGTGTGCGTGTATCCTCGCGTCCGCAGGCGGTATTGAATACAAGGAGAATAATGACGACAAGGGACGGTACATTGTTTCCGAGAGCTGACAGGTATCTGTTGGCGATCACACTCATTTGGGGCTCGACGTTTACTGTGACGAAATTTGCGTTGACCGATCTTCCTCCGCTGACGCTGCAGGGAATGCGATTTCTTGTCGCGGCATTATTGGTCGGAATCTATACATGGCGCGATATCAAAACAACAACGGTGACATCGCTGCGCACCGGACTCCTGCTGGGACTGCTTCTCGGCGCCGGATTCGCTTTGCAGACCGTGGGACTTGTTGAAACCACCGCCTCAAAAGCCGGCTTCCTGACGGGAACCATGGTGGTGTTCACGCCTCTGATTCAACTGGCAATCGAACGCCGCCGCCCGTCGAAAGGGAATCTCATTGCCGTACTTATCGTCGGTGGCGGACTGTATATCTTCACTTCTCCTGCAGGAGGGAACTTCAATTTTGGTGACATGCTCGTGCTTCTCTGTGCCGTGGCCTTCGCCTTCTATATCGTCTATCTTGATGTATTTACGAAAGAGCGTTTTCACAGGGAAATTGTGTTTTACCAGTTTGTCGTCACTGCGGCCGTCGGATTTCTCCTCTCGCCGTTCTTCGATGCCACGCCGGCGACGTTCACGCTGCCCGCTGTCGCTGCCGTTCTGTACCTGAGTATCTTCGCTTCCAGCATTGCAATTTTCATTCAATCAAAATACCAGCGCGAGACGACACCAACGAAAGCGGCGATTATTTTTACCATGGAACCGGTGTTTGCGGCATTGATCGCCATGATGTTGCTCTCGGAATTGATGTCGGGTGTCGAGTTGCTTGGCGCAATGATCATGCTGGCCGGCTTGCTCTTTTCCGAACTGTATGCACTGCGCCTCAGACGAGGCCGCTGAGTTGCGTATACATGACGTCCTTGACCCGTATCGGTGGCAACAGCATGGGGAAATAATTGCCAGTCGTCGATGTCACCTCCGGTACACCTATCGCGAGCAATTCCTTCAACAGGTACACAGGAGTTTCCCGGAGCAGCAGGTTGCGCACCGGAGCGGTGATCTCTCCGTCTTCGATGAGAAACACACCATCACGCGTCGAACCACGTAGAAGACAATTCCCTGGATCGATGATATTCAGGTCGGAAAAGCCTTTGACGAGTATACCATGCTCCGTTTCGGCAATCAGGTCACGAACCGGGTCGGCGACGTCCATGACAAGATTCGTCGGTGCTGCTACGGGCTTGACGTTCTTGAGTGCGGCATCATAACGGTCGGTAATCAGCTGTGCTATCACACCGCGGTCAATCCAGTGTTCAGGACGGACGATCTGTCCGTCACCGGTGAACGGCATGGAAGGAAGGCGTTGGTCGTAGGGATCGGAACGCAGCGTGACGCGTTCGTCGAACATTCTGCTCCCCAGGAAACTGCTGCCGTCGAGACGCCGCAGAAAGCTTTGTTCCTGTTCAATCGCCTGACGTGAAAACTGCCGCATCATCGGAGCCAGCATGTCGGCGAGCGCACGGGGTTCGAATACCGTCGTGATGCGTCGTGGAGGTATCTCCTCTGGCTTGCGCCATGCGCGGCAGGTCTCCGATATACGAGCGATGACATGCTTGAAATCGAGTGCGCCGTATTCCTTGTGAAACCGCTCCCCGAACGCTGTACTGCGACCGTTTGTGTCGAAGACGCGGACATGCAGATGCCCGAGGGACGATGGCTGATACAGAAACAGCCCATTCGATGTCGCAAGGGAAAGAACGGATGTCCCAGCCGCGACACTGCCGCTGTAAAGAAGCCCATGCTTGTTTACCGCATCGTCGAGAGCGGGCAGTACACTGTCGGCGAACCAGGCCGGAATACGCTCCGGGGCGTATTGGTCGAACAGCGGGGCTGTCGGGATATCGACGGCAGATGGAAAGGGCAAGCCGTCGGGAATATCCGGCATAACCGAGGTCAGGTCTGCGGCTCTCCTGACCAGGGCGCGCACCTCCTGTTCATTCGCCTCATTGCCGGTAACGGTCGCATAGCGGTTTCCTTTGCGGACGGAAACCGTCAGCGACAGTGCGCTTGTCTGATGCATGGGGTCACGGACGTTGGCGGCAAAACGCAGTGCCGCTTCGTCTGTTGCTCGCAGAACGATGAACACTTCATCAGCATGATCCGACTGCACCGCGGCAGCGAAAAGTTGTTCGCAAAGCTGTTTTTCTATCATGATCGATCCTCCACGCGATAGACAGGGACGGCGGAAAAAAGCGCCGGGGGTGTCGCCACGGTGAACGGGGTGTCCCATAGGGGGAAGCTGCTCATCGGGAAAAGATCGCCACCGTGGAAGGTGTCCTCGGAGCGTCCGACTTCACGCAGGCTGTTCCAGAAGGCTTCGACGGAGGTTTCAATTTCCACGTCGCTGACCATATCCCCGATGGCTCCACTGCGAATCATCCATGCCGCCTGGGGGCGTACGCGAAACAGGGTTTTTGCCTCATTCATGATCACTGTGGCGCGTCCTTTGACGAACAGTCCTTTGTCCACGCTTCCGATCAGCGCATTGAGATGTTTGCCGGGCCCTTCCTTCATTACGATGTTCGGCATGGCGAGTCCTGGTGCCGTATTCCATGCCGCTGCGAGGCTGAAGGGGTAGGCATGTTGCCCCTGAGGAGGCGAGACGGTGGCATGGTGTGCGCCATAGATTTCATCGGAGACAGGGACGCACTGCAATACGCCGCCGCTGATCAGGTCGCGCTGCGATGCAACTCTTCCGCTGTCATCCCAGCCGATGCTCGCAAGCCCGCCCTGCAATGTGGCATCGGCACGGAGTTGTAGCGCATCAGAGCCCATGCGTTTCGTCCCAATGTCTTCGACGCTGACCCAGCGATCCGCAGGCGCCAGACCGTCGCGCCCGAGTATGCGGCGTATGTCCAGATGCGGCAGTAAGGTCTCGCGCAACAGATACCAGAGCAGCGAAGGGTGGATGACCATGTCATAGGAAGCCGCTTCGACCGGTTTCGCCTGTTGCCGGCGAAGGACCTCCTGCATTGCAGTTTCAAGTTCGGATTGCATACCCTGTGTTGCCCCGTTCCAATCTGTCATGCGGGCTTCCCGTTCGCTGCTGCGTGTATCCATACGTCGCTTCTGCTGATGGAACGCGGTAACAGCGAAATTGACATAGGAGATAAAACGCTGCTGTTCGGTGCGGGTCCCATGAGAATTAATAAAACTGGTGACACGTTTTCTGTCGAAGAGATTGGATACCGCATAGGGAATTTGTGTGATCTTCAATGCCCGCGCAGTCAGGTCCTTCAGAAATTCCACCTTTTCCTCCGGATTGACCAGGAAAGGATCCGTTACACCTTCCGGTTTCCAGGACCCGCCGCCTCCTCGAAGCCGCTCCGCCAATACGGGGGCTTCGCCTCCGGGGTTGACCGCGATTCGTGCGAATGCGCAGGCCTGCCGCGCGGCTGGCCGCAATTCCCCGAGACGATGTACTGGGACGGCTACAGCCCCCCAACTCCCGTGAATACGGACACGAAGCAACAAGCCCGCCTCTTCTCCGTCGTGGACTCCATGGAGTGCGTTCTTGCGCACCTGCATGTTCCTGTTTCTCTCCGTGATGAACAGTGCCTCGGCGTACTCCGCGCCTTCATCCATCGCCGCCGAAACAGCATCTTCGATCAGGCGTCCCGACTCCGCCGGAAGGGGTGGCGCTGATCGCATGATCTCCGGAAAGGGCAGTGTCAGGACGGAACCGAACAACGCCGTGGATTGAATAAATGTTCGTCTTTTCATAATTCCTTACTGTGATTCCCGTAGTAAAGAAAAATAGGAAGTAGCGGGGACTTCTGAAACCCATGGAGACTGTTTTGACGAACGTAAGCAGGGAATATTCGATGCGTGTGAACGCAACGACATCCCTGTCTCTGATCTTGATGTTTTGTCATTTCAGGGCGGGACCGTATCTTGCCACGTCCATGAAGACACTGCATGTTGTCATATCGGGATTGGTGCAAGGTGTGGGGTTCCGCTATTTCACGATGCGGAATGCCCGGACGCTCGGCATTCGCGGTTGGGTAAGAAACCTGCCGTCGGGTGAAGTGGAGGTTCTCGCACAGGGAAACGATGCGGTGCTGGAAGACTTTGTCAGGGAATTGCGGAACGGTCCGGGAGCTGCACATGTGCGTTCCCTGCGTCGCGAGTGGATAGAGGAGGATGAAATGTATGACAGTTTTGATATGCGAGGATCTTCATGAGCAGTTTCAGAATAGGACTTGGCTATGATGTTCACCGCCTTGCGACTGGTGAAACACTCGTACTCGGGGGAGTCAGCATTGACGCGCCGTTCGGGACTGTCGCACATTCCGACGGCGACGTGCTGTTGCATGCGATTTGTGATGCTGTGCTCGGTGCCGCGGCACTTGGTGATATCGGCGAACATTTCCCCGATACGGATCCCGTTTATCATCAGGCCTCGAGTCTCGATCTGCTCCGG
>JAGTUW010000332.1 GCA_018224345.1 Bacteroidota bacterium | reverse complement strand
CTTCCGTTGTCACATCGCAGTTTCTGAAATTTCCCATTCGTACACTGGGCGACGAGGGACGCAGGGCGCGGGTGAACCGCTGGATCACCATTGTCATTATTCTGACAATCACCCCCAGCATATATTTCGGCTACCTGCTCGTGCAGAAGGAACGTTTCACGACAAGCAGCACGCGATTTATTCGTGCGGTCAGTCTTTACGAGGGGAATTTTCTGCTCTCTTCCGAAGTGCGGCCGGAGAGCCGCAGTATCACCCTTCCGATGCTACGCAATGAGAGAGGCGGTGCGCGAACGAACCGCCTCTTCGTCATCGTGTCTTTCGTGTCAATCGTTTGAAATCTCTATTCCCCAAGTGCAAATCATTGCTTCTCAGAATTTCCCGAACTTCAGGGAGAGTGTCCCGGAGGGTCCTGACAGATCAGCGTTTTCTATGCCTCTGAGCTCTTCGATACCGCCGACAAAGCGATAGCTCCCGCCCGCTGCGATACGGAACCAGGTCGTGACATTCACTTCGACCCCGGCGCTTGCACGGACATTGTTGCTCAGTCCGTAGCCCCCTGCTCCGATCATGAAGCGATGGTTGATCAGCCATCCGCCGTACCCGCCGACCATTATGCCCAGTTCACCACGAATCGGCGTGACTTTAGTCACGAGCGCTCCAAAACCACCGTGCTCGACCGGTGCATCGAAAAGCGTTTCGTGCTCCTGGGCTGACATCGGCGTCGTGAAAAGGAACAGACCGAGAAGGGTCGCGGAAGAAAAGAAAGTGCTGCGTTGCATCGTACGTGCTCCGTATTGATGGATAGTGACTCGCATTTCCCAATGCACCGCATCTGACTGCATCATGCTTCCGGGAACAGTACGTTGTACGGAGCAGAATATCTCTTGTTTCAGGGAACGGTTGACGATCCATGAATATGTCTTGTCCCTTCCTCGTCTGTTGAACGGAGGACAACCCTGTCTTTTGTATCGAGGGATATCCTGCCGCTCGAATCAGCAGTGCGGTTGATACCCGTGATCGTCAGATGCTCGCGCACAGTGCTGCTTCTGACCAGCCGTAATCATCAACTTCGCGGAATTGTTGAGCGTCAGCGTTGATGGAACCGATGAAGATCAAAATCGTGGTCAAGGCCCATACGACTGCATTGTCGGCAAGTGTGTCCCGATTGATCATAGCAAGATTCTCCTGCATGTGATGTGAAAGGTGCATTTTCCGTTCTTTGTGGCCGGGGTTCGCCGACCGCAGGAATCGCACGCTCCGCAGTGACTTTGCCCTTCAAGGATGTACCATTGAAACAGCAATAGTCGGTTCGGGCGATTCTGAGGATACCAGAATCCGAAAATCAATGGCTCAAAAATGCACAATCACATCCCGATACGCAAGCGTATCGATATGGCAACCGCGAAGCTGCCCTGTGGTTGTGCGGCACCATGGCTTCGCTGCCATATTCTTCAGCGATCAACAGTAATCCGTATGCCGGATCCAGGCAAGCACTGTATCAGAACTCCCGGCCAGAAGGTGAAGGGCAAGGGTGTCTCAAAAGAAAATCGGCAGATCTCTTTCGAAATCTGCCGATCATCTTGTTTCGTACACCCAACGGGATTCGAACCCGTGTTTTCACCGTGAAAGGGTGACGACCTAGGCCTCTAGTCGATGGGTGCCCAGTCCTGCAATATACGAAATCCTTGCTTCTTCTGTCAATAGAAAGAGAGAAGTCCGGTACGATTTTTGGAATGCAACGGGAAAGGTGGGAATTGTGTCTGTCTGCACTGGTCAGCGAACGCGGCCGAATATGCTCTGGAAACGCAGACGCCAGACCATGGTGACCGCCTCGCGTACGATTTTCTTGGACATTTTCGAGATTCCGACGCGGCGGTCCATGAAAATGATGGGAATCTCGTGAATACGGAATCCCTTTTTCCAGGCCTTGAAACTCATTTCGATCTGGAAGGAATAGCCGTTGCTGCGGACATTATCGAGATTGATGGCCTTGAGTACTTCGATACGGAAACATTTGAAGCCCCCGGTTGCGTCCCGTACGGGGAGCCCCGTGACAATCCGTGTGTATTGATTGGCGAAATAACTCAGCAGCAGACGCTTCATCGGCCAGTTGATGACATTGACGCCCTGGATGTATCGCGAACCCAGCACCAGATCGTATTCCTGTATGGTCTCAAGAAAGCGTGGCAGTGTGGTCGGGTCATGGGAATGATCGGCATCCATCTCGAATACATAGTCGTAGTTGTTGGTAATCGCGTACCTGAAGCCGGCGACATAGGCCGTCCCGAGCCCCATCTTCCGTTCGCGTTCCAACAGATGAATGCGCGTATTGTCCGCCATCATCCGCTGTACTTCCCCGGCAGTGCCGTCGGGCGAATTGTCGTCGACGACCAACACCTCCAGGCGCTCGTCCTGCCGGAGAATCTCCGGAATGATGGTCCGGACATTCTCCAACTCGTTATAGGTCGGTATGATGACTAATGCGCGTTTCATATAATGCTATCCCGTCCTCGTGCAGAGAACAGATTCATGAATATGCGGAGAAATCCGCAGATGTTCAAATCACCGTCACCCTGCTGTGTCACCGTTTCCTGCCTTTCCTGCTTGCGGCAAATTATTATATTACTGCTTTCCATGGCAGATGACGGGTATGAGATATTTACTTCTTTTGATGCTGCTGTTTGTGATTCCAGTCCGGGAGATGACGTTGCAGGCACAGAGTGCCGGATATGTGGTAATCAGTGAATTTGCGACACGTGGACTCGTAGGCAATGCGTCAGGGGAGTTTGTCGAATGCTACAATCCTGTGGATGCAGCGGTGATTATCTCCGGCTGGGAGCTTCAGTACCGTGCCTCGACAGGGTCTTCCTACCAGACGCTGGCGACGGTGCCGCAGGGAACGGTCATGCCGGCCCGTTCCTTTTTTCTCTTTGCCGGCCCGACCTGGGACGGAACACCCGCCGCGGATATGCAATGGAACAGCTCGGGTATTGCTGACAATGCGACCATCCGCATGGTCATGGCAACCGGTGAGGAGGTGGATCGAGTCGCTTTCGGTACGGGCAATGACCCGGAAGGCAGTCCGGCTCCGCATCACGGGACAACGCCGAACAACAACAGCGTCGAACGCAGGGCCTCGGCTGCATCCACCGCTGCATCGCTCGCCGCAGGCGGCGCCGGGGAGTTTGCCGGAAACGGTTGGGACAGCAACGACAATGAGGCGGATTTCATCGTGCAGATTCATGGACGCAATCCGCAG
>JAGTUW010000331.1 GCA_018224345.1 Bacteroidota bacterium | reverse complement strand
ATAACACATACAGGATCCGGGTCGGATTATTTCATCGGCGTCTCGATCGCACCCTGACAGTGCCGAGGCAGTGTGGTCGGAAGCATAGTGGTCGGAAGCATAGTGGTCGGAAGCAAACATGCGAGGCCTGAGCCGGGCGAGGGAGGCTCCGATCTCATCACCTTTATTTTCTGATCAATGGGGCCTTTACGCGGGAAAAACAGTCAGGGCATCCCGTGGGATGCCCTGTTGAGCGCTGTCTTCACATACAGCAGACTGTGTCGTCGTGTTTCAGAGTTTCTGCGTGAACACGTCGAGAATGGACTTGAGGTTCGGTTCACCGATTTCCTGCAGTTCGTACTGGACGCGCACGGAGGGTTTTTTGAACTTCGCGACGCGTTTGAGATCGATCGGTGTGCCGATGACAACGAGATCGCAGGGGACCTTGTTGATCGTCGCCGTGAGATCCTTGATCTGCTGTTCACCGTAGCCCATGGCAGGGAGGAGGATCCCAATTTCCGGATAGGT
Organism: Bacteroidota bacterium; assembly: GCA_018224345.1. Classification (GTDB taxonomy): domain Bacteria; phylum Bacteroidota; class Ignavibacteria; order SZUA-365; family SZUA-365; genus SZUA-365. Next base: position 5,022 of record JAGTUW010000331.1, on the reverse strand, counting down.
CTCGAAGGTTTTCCTGATCGTTCCGACCGCCCATTCACGCGGGTCGACCAATTCGGCTGCGCCATATTTTTCGGCGGCAACGGTCCCGGCGCCGAAATCCATTTCACCGTGCGTGAGGGTTGGGCCGTCTTCGATGACGAGGACGCGCTTCCCGAGGATTTGTTCGCCACGTTCGACGATGAGCGGGCTTGCTGCCTCGACGAGCTGTGCTTTCGGATTGATAACGCGGATGTTGTGGCGGAGTTCGTTGACATCCATCGGATCGGCGCTGTCGATTTTGTTTATCACGACGACATCCGCCATACGAAGGTTGGCTTCGGAGGGATAGTATCCGAGTTCATCGCCGGTGCGCAGGGGATCGGCAACGACAATATTCAGATCGGGTTTGTAGAAGGGCATGTCGTTGTTGCCGCCGTCCCACAGAATGATGTCGGCTTCTTTCTCTGCCTGCTCGAGAATGGCGGCGTAATCGACGCCGGAATAGATGATGGTGCCGTTGACGATATGCGGTTCGTACTCTTCCATTTCCTCGATAGTGCATTTGTGCTTTTTCAGATCCGCGATTGATGCGAAGCGCTGCACTTTCTGTTTGGCGAGATCGCCGTAGGGCATCGGATGACGGATGGCCGCGACCTTGAATCCCATGGCCTGCAGAATGTTGGCCACCTTGCGAGTCGTCTGGCTCTTGCCGCTGCCCGTGCGCACCGCGGTGATGGAAATGACAGGCTTGCTGCTCGCTATCATCGTGTCCGGTGCGCTCAGGATTTTGAAATGCGCACCGGCGGTGGTGGCGCGTGACCCGATACTCATCACGTGTTCGTATGTCACGTCACTGTATGAGAACACCACTTCCTCGACATCATGTTTCTTGATCAGCTTTTCGAGATCGGCTTCGATATGAATCGGGATACCTTTCGGATACAGTTTTCCCGCCAGGGATGCCGGATACTTGCGGCCAGCGATATCGGGAATTTGTGCCGCTGTAAAGGCAACAACGTTGTAGCGGTCATTGTCCCGATAGACCATGTTGAAATTGTGGAAATCACGGCCGGCGGCACCGACAATAATCGTGTTGATACGGTTTTTCGTTGCCATGGATTACTCCATTGGTTGATGATAAAGGGTTATTTCGTCGTTAATACGTCTTTGATGCGTTCGAGTGCCCAGTCGATTTCCTCTTTGGTGATCACGAGTGGCGGAGCGAAACGGATGATATTCTCATGTGTATCCTTGCACAGAATGCCTTCGCGTTTGAGAGCCTCGCAAATGGGTCGTGCCCCCGTGTCGAGCACCAGGCCAATCCACAGACCACGGGCCCGGACATGTGTAATATAAGGAGAAGGAATGGCTCGCAGACCTGCCGCGAAATGCTCACCGAGTTCGGCAGACCGTTCGATCAGATGTTCTTCCTCCATCACCTCGAGCGCACGTACGGCGACTGCGGCGGCGAGGGGATTCCCGCCGAATGTGGAACCGTGTTCTCCGGGTTTGATCACGCGGAGAATATGCCTGTCGGCGAGAATTGCCGAGACGGGATAGAAGCCACCGGAGAGGGCTTTCCCGATGATGACGATGTCGGGACGGACATTCTCATAGTAATGGGCGAAGAGCTTGCCGCTGCGTCCGAGGCCTGCCTGGATTTCGTCGCAGATGAAGAGAATATCATTCTCTCTGCAGATTTCCTCGACGGCTTTCAGATATCCTTCGGGAGGGATGACCACGCCACCTTCCCCCTGTATGGGCTCGATCAATATCCCACAGGTGTTTTGGTTGATCTTTGTCTTGAGGTCCTCAATGTTCCCGTATTCATGCATGGGAAAGGCCTCGGTGCAATACGGGCCGAAACCCTTGAAGGACGACGGATCGTCGGAGAAGCCAACGATAGTGGTTGTGCGTCCATGAAAGTTTCCGGACGCGACGACGATTTCCGCCTGATTTTCGGGAATACCTTTTACATCATAGCCCCAGCGCCGCGCGGTTTTGATGGCGGTTTCCACGGCTTCCGCTCCGGAGTTCATCGGCAGAGACATGTCGTACCCTGTCAGCTCATGAAGCTTCTTGTAGAGAAGGGGAAGCTGGTCGTTGCGGAAGGCCCGGCTCGTCAGTGTGACATGACGTGCCTGTTCGACAAAGGCCTCGTAAATCTTCGGGTGGCAGTGTCCCTGGTTGACCGCCGAGTAGGCCGCAAGGCAATCGAGATACTTTTTGCCATCGACATCCGTCACCCATACTCCCTGTGCCGTTTGTACGACGACATCGAGGGGACGGTAGTTCTGTGCTCCATATAATTCTTCGAGTGCGATTAAATCCTGGCTTTTCATAGTTGTCCTGCTTCAAAAAAAGTGATGGGGATCCCGTCAATAATTGTCGAGGAGCATGGTGAGGAGCGCCATGCGCACGGTGAGACCGTTTTGCGTCTGACGGAAATACGCCGCGCGTGGATCTTTATCCACGGCATGATCGATTTCCACCGATCGGGGAAGGGGATGCATGACGATGGCATCGGCTTTCATCGATGCGAGCACTGCACGGTCGATATTGTATGGTGTCAGGTCGATATCTCGCTGAAGAAGTCGTTCCCGGTTGATACGTGTCTGATACACGACATCGACATGTGGAAGTATTCCGCTGGCGTTTGATGCAAGTTCGTAGGCGACGTCATGTTTGTCGAGGTGTTCGAGAATGTCGGGTTTGATCTGCATCTCATCGGGAGCGATGAAGTAGAGCTTGGTGCGGTCGAATTTTCCGAGCAGATAGGCCAGAGAGCGTGCCGTGCGTCCCTGGTCCAACGCGCCGATGAGTGCGACGGACAACCCGTCGAGAGTATTGCATTCATTGTAAATCGTATAGAGATCCAGCAGGGCTTGCGTCGGATGCTGTCCGCCTTCTCCATCACCCGCGTTGATGACCGGCACCGACGAAACCGCCGCCGCGCGTTTGGCGCCACCTTCCTCATGGTGGCGCAGGACGATCACATCGCAGTAATGTCCGATGATACGAATCGTATCTTCGAGCGTCTCACCCTGAATTTCCGAAGAAAATTCGCGGGCCTGTTCGGTAGAAAGCACGCGACCACCCAGGCGATACATGGCGGATTCAAAAGAGAAGCGTGTACGGGTGGAAGGTTTGTAAAACAACGTACCCATGATGGAGCGGTCATAGTCTCGTGTGCCACCTCGTTTGACGATATACTCCATCGTCCGGGTGCGTTCGAACAAACGCATGAGCAGGGGAACGGTGAATTGCTGGGATTCAACGACATGTCTGATATTCATTTCTGTCACTCGCTCTTCTGTGATAGATGGAAATGTTCAGGCGGACACGATATGCGTGCCGTCGTCGCCTTCTATGGCATCCGTCAGATATTCGAAAGAAGTGATGATGACTTCCCGGCCTCCGTCACGGAGAAAGCGCATGGCGGATTCTACTTTCGGTCCCATGCTTCCGGGGGGAAACTGTCCGTCATCGTAGTGCCGTTGCAGCTCATCGACAGTGATACGGTCGAGCGCACGCTGCGTTGGTTTTTTGAAGTCGAGATAGACATGGCGTGCATCCGTACTGATCGCGAAGAGATCGACATTCAGTTCCGCCGCGAGCAGCGCCGAGGCGCGGTCCTTGTCGATGACGGCTTCGGAACCTTCGACCCGGTGGTCTTTGTGTTCAATCACGGGAATGCCACCACCACCACAGGCTATGACGATCATGCCCTGGTCGAGCAGATGGCGAATGATATGCTGTTCGAAGATTTCCTTCGGTTCCGGGGACGCAACGACACGACGGTAGCCGCGCGCGCTGTCTTCGACGATGTCCCAACCCAGCTTGCGCCTTTTCTGCTCGGCTTCCTGTTTCGAGTAGAATGGTCCGATGGGCTTGCTCGGGTTGAGGAACGCGGGGTCTGCGGCGTCGACACGTACCTGGGTCAGGACGGTGGTCACTGGTGTCGAGAGTCCGAGTGTGCGCAATTCGTATTCCATCGCACGTTGCAGGAGGTAGCCGATTTCGCTCTGCGTGGTTGCCACGCAGACGTCAAGCGGGTGCGTGTAGACTTCACCTGCGGCACGTTCCGAGCGCAGGAGAGCGGCCCCCACCTGAGGGCCGTTTCCGTGTGTGATGACAATGCGCCAACCGCGTTGTACCATGGCGGCCAGACTACGTGCGGTTGCATGGGCATTCGAGAGCTGTTCCTCGATGGTGCCACGCTCGCCCGCGCGAATCAACGAATTTCCCCCGATGGCAATCAATGCTGTACGGGACATAGACGTCCTCTTACTTCTTCATGAGCTGATACATAATGGCTTTCTGTGCGTGCAGGCGGTTTTCTGCTTCCTGAAACACGACGGAGTTCGGTGCATCGATGACGCCAGCAGTGACTTCGTCACCGCGATGTGCCGGGAGACAATGCATGAAGATGGCATCGTTTTTCGCATGGGCCATCAAATCCTCATTTACCTGGAACGGCAGGAAGACGCGTCTGCGCTCGGCCGCTTCCTGTTCCTGTCCCATCGATGCCCATACGTCGGTGTACACCACATCGGCATTCTTCACACCTGCGACAGGGTCGTGGACGACTTCGATCTTTGCCCCGGTAGCCATGGCATCCTCATTCGCGTGGCGCCATGCGACGAGGTTCGGTTCGTATCCTATCGGACAGGCAATGGTGACATCGACGCCGAGACGCGCACCTGTGAACATGAGGCTGTGCGCGACATTGTTGCCGTCGCCGACATAGCAGAGCTTCAGTCCCTTGAGCTCACCTTTGACTTCCTTGACCGTCAGATAGTCTGCCATCGCCTGGCAGGGATGTGCGTAGTCGGTGAGTCCGTTGATGATGGGAATCGAGGCATGCCTGGCCATATCGATGACAATCTGATGCGCGAAGGTACGGATCATGATGCCCTGCACCATACGTTCGAGATTCTTCGCCACGTCGTGGATGGATTCCCTTTTCCCGAGATTGATTTCAGCGGGCGAGAGGTACAGTGAATAACCGCCAAGCTGTTGGATACCGATGTCGAAGGTCGT
>JAGTUW010000330.1 GCA_018224345.1 Bacteroidota bacterium | reverse complement strand
GCGCTGCACTCGGACATTCTTTCCCGATGACACATTCGGCGCAGCGCGGCCGGCGGGCGATGCAGGTTGCACGTCCGTGAAGTATAAACAGGTGGCTGGCTTCCGTCCACTCTTCCTCCGGCGTGATGGCACAGAGATCTTTCTCTATAACCACGGGATCTTCAGAACCCGTCAGTGCCAGAAGATTGGCAATGCGACGGACATGCGTATCGACGGGAAAGCCTGGAATACCGAACGCATTCCCCAGCACGACATTTGCGGTTTTTCTCCCGACACCTGGCAGGGCGGTAAGTTCTTCCATCGTCTGCGGCACCGTGCCTCCATGCTTCTCGACGACAGTCCTGGCGGCCGCCCTGATGTGTTTTGCCTTGTTCTGGTAAAATCCAGTACTGCGAATGATCGTGGCAATGTCCTCAATCTCCGCAGAGGCGAACGCGGCAGGGTCTCGATAGCGCGCGAACAGAGACGGCGTGACCATGTTGACGCGTTCATCCGTGCATTGTGCAGAGAGAATCGTCGCCACCAGCAATTGCCATGGATTCTCATGCATCAGGGCGCAGGCAGGAACGGGAAAGCGAGTGCGCAAGGAATCGAGTATGCGGCGCATGCGTGCGCAACGCTGTCTGTGTGTTTCTTCTGTATACCGGGATGGGACAGTCATTGCAGACCACGAAGTTTTTTCTTATAATGGCCGCATACAGTTGTGTTGTTACGACCTCTGCGTTCCGGCGGCACTATGCGCCACCAGTGTATCCAATGTAAGGGTTTTCCATGAAACGCTTCAGCCTCTTGCTTGTTCTGTTCAGCCTGGCGTCTGCGACCCACGCGGATGCACAGATGCGCGGATACCCCTATGCACCACGTCTGCATTCTCATCGCGTCGGAGTGGAAGGCGGGTTGGGCGTGCTTGGTGGCGATTTGACCAAAGTGTCGAACGACTACCACTATCGTCCTGTCACGAACCTTGAAGTCGCGCATATGTTGCATCGCAATGTCGTGCTCGGTTTTTCCGTTGGCTTCGGGGACCTCCGTTCGACCAGTGCGGACATGGAATCGAATACCCCGTTCCTCACCGCTGGTATGCTGGTGGAATTACGTCTACCACTGCTGCGGGGAAGCGTGTTTCCTCTCATGCAGTTGCGCGGGGGAGGCGTGCGTATCGACCCTGCGCTGCGCAGCGGAGATGTGACTTTCGAGGGCGAAGCGAGCAATCATATGGCCTATGGTCTCGCCGCAGGTATTGAAGCTGTATCCTGGCATCAACTCGGTATCCGTATGCTGTTCGGTGTCACCTATACGACCGCGGACCGCTGGGATCTCATCGTACGGGGCGACGATAATGACGGCTATTCCTATGCCATGCTCTCACTCCATTATTATTTTACATTCAGGCGATAACTAATATTTATGCGTTATTTTTTTATATCCGATGTTCATGGACATCAACATCGGTATGAGCGATTGTTCGAGGCAATTTCGAAAGAAGCTCCGGATGTGGTATTACTTGGTGGTGATCTTTTACCTGCCGCAGGACGGTCCGCCGCCTCCCGCTTCCCACTGGTCAATGATTTCGTGGCTGAGTATCTCGCCGCACAATTCACGGAGCTGAGAAAGGAGATGGGTGAGGCATATCCTGACGTCTGCATTATTCTCGGAAATGATGATCCGCGCTGCATCGAGGAGCGTCTTCTTGATGCACAATATGCAGACCTCTGGCACTATTTGCACATGCGATGCAGCCGGCAGGGTGATACGCTGCTGTACGGATATAATTATGTGCCGCCGACGCCTTTCCAGTTCAAGGACTGGGAGCGCTACGATGTCTCCCGCTATGTCGAACCTGGCAGTGTCTCGCCGGAGGAAGGTCGACGCAGTGTCATGGTTGATGCAATGGAAACACGCTATGCGACCATACAACAGGATTTGGATACACTCACGGGAGATGCCGACGTTTCACGAGCTGTGATGCTCTTTCATGCACCACCATACAATACGGCGCTTGATCGTGCAGCATTGGACGGCCGCTCCGTTGATCATGTCCCGCTGGATGTGCATGTGGGCAGTGTCGCGATACGGAAATTCATTCTGGCGCGCTCACCGCGTGTGACGCTGCACGGGCACATTCACGAGTCGGCATCGATTACGGGCAAGTGGAAGGAACAGCTTGGTGCGACATGGTGCATCAGCGCCGCGCACAACGGGCATGAGCTCGCGCTCGTGCGTTTCGACCCTGCTGTTCCGGAAGCGGCGACGCGGGAACTGTTGTAGGACACGGATGCACGTGCGATGAGCGACTGTGGGCACAGGGGAATGATACTATATTGCCGACCGGCTATGATCTCCGGCGCATAAGCCGGGCTGCGTCTGTGACCGCATTGATTTTCAAAGCAAAACTGTCGCCCTTTTCGATGTCATCATCTGTGATGTAATGCACATCGAGCAGATTGTCGACACGATAGCCGCTGCGGAGATAATTCGACTCGGCCAGACTCTGTCCCCATCCGAGAAACCAGTGCTGCAGGCAGCGTAATTGATCATCGGTCGCTTCATGATGCAGGAGCAGATCGATATCGCTTGCCGGACCGGCGGTCCCGTTTTTAACACTGCCGAAAAGATACATCGCCCGGATGCCGTATTTTTCGAATGCAAGTTCCGAGACGAGGCGTTCGGCCATGCGCATGCGCCACCCCCAATGATCCTCCATCGTCCGGTGCGGTGCTGCGTTTTCATCCGGAGCTTCGGGTATTATATTGGAGGGCTGATCAAAAAAGCCTACGGCCTGTTCAATATCCGCATTCATCAGGACGCGGAGGATCTGGCCGTCTGTGTGTTTTGCAACATCGATCACGAACACCGTTCCCTTGAGAAAGGCATAGTCGGGGAGGAGGTCCGGAAGGATGTTTTCGCCGCGGGTGAGATTATGTTCATCGAATGAGCCGGAATCGTCGTCGGGATATAACGGGAGATAACGAATGGAGGCTTCGACCAGATCCTGGAAGAAATGTGTCCCGAACGAGAGATCCGGCACATACCCGCCCTGATCCATCGCGATTTCAATCAGGAGTGCGGTGTTGTTGATATCGGAATAGGTGATATTGACACCGAGTTTGATATCACCGCGCGATCCCCAGCGTCCCGGTCCCATGAGAATAAATTGCCGTTTCGGAAGAATCTTGTTCAGGCGTCCGATACAGCGGCCGACAGAGAGCAAGGCCTGCCGGTCAGGCAATGCGGCGTAGTTCTCCGGGTGCACATAGACGATGTGCGTTATATCAGGAACATACCCATTGGATATATAACGTCTTGCAGTGAACAGTATATTACCAGGCGGGATATCCTGTGGAATCGGTGCAGGGATATTGTGTTTCGAGAAGCTTTGTGGCCGGCACTGCAGGAGGTAAAGATGTGTCCCGTCGGATGCGAATTCAATGTCCACGGGTGTCTGCAACCGTTCCTGCAGCAGCTGCAGTATTGCGTGAATCTCCTGTACGAAGCCCGTATTGGTGACGAGGCCATGGAAGGTGACGGCATAGACGTTCTCATCAAAATCGAGATCGAAGCCGAACGGTTGTCTGAGGATATCTCCATCATATTGTGAAACGATGGAATTGATGCCGGGATAGGAATGTCCTGCTTCCCGCAGCAGATCGAGGATATCGACAGTGACGAAGTCTCCGCGTTCCATATCCATCACGTCGATCTTTTTCGGTGAGTAACGGACGATTTCATCCGGTGTGACATTGACGCGCAGCGTGGGTTGTCCCGGTGCGATGAGCACGGGGAAATCGTCACCGACGCGGTCGACCGCGCGTGTGCCGAGTCCCGGGACGAGGCGGATCAGGCCGTCTTCACGCTGGATGCGCGGAGACCAGCGGAATTCATTCCGGCTGAATGCGACGCCGGACCAGGCGGGCATAAAATACTTGCCCACACGTGCCCCGACGACTTCCTGAATCATGATGCCCATTTCCTCGTGAAAATCGATCAGTCCCCGTTCTGCCCGGTATTCGATCGGGTCAGGCCCGAAGGTCGAAGCATATACTTCGGCGATGGCATCGAGCAGAGCGGCGAGCCTCTCGCTTTTCTCTCCGGTATTGGCGAGGAACAGGCTTTTATACTTTCCGGAGAATGCCGCGTTCATACTGTCTTCAAGCAGAGAGGAGCTTCGCACGATCAGCGGAATATCGCCGAAATCGTCCAGTGCCATGGACACTCCCTTGATGAATTCCGGAGAGAAATACGAGTTCTTGAACACCTGGATGATGGAAGGATATTCTTCGCGCACCTGTTCGATGTCGAGGTATTTCTGATTAAACACTTCCTCGAGGTTGTTGTAATGAATAAAATTGAGAATACCATCGGAAGTGATATACCAGGTTTTGGGAATACGTACGTTCGGAAAACGGCCGGTGACCTCGGTGTCCTTTTTGACGATACTTGCAGCCAGAAAGAGGCCCGAACTTTTCCCGCCAAGTTTCCCGTGACTGTTCTGATGAAACATGATGCGTCGCACCAGTGTGGCGAAATCACGCACATCGAGGTAGTGCTTTGCGACATTGATGTAGGGAAGTTGCTCAGTGAAGAACCGTCTGATCAGCGAGACGCGCAATCCCTTCTCGGTCGCGGCGGAAAGTTCTATTCCCTCGGGGAACATGTGGTAGTAGCGTCCAATCGCATCGACGATTTCCGGGAGTGACGTGTCGAGGTTTTCCACGGTATTGACGAGGAACGAGGCCTTATCGTCCTTGATCCACTTTTGAATCAGGGAGAGAATTTCTTCCTCGCTGAGGTGTCCGGCAGCGATGAGAAAGATTTCGTCATTCGACGTTATGAAGTTGTAGAGTTCCTCGCGTTGTCGTGGGCGATTGCTTTCACCGATCACTTCCTGTGCATCGTTGCCGCGCGCGCTGAAGCGTTGCATCAATTCACAGGC
>JAGTUW010000329.1 GCA_018224345.1 Bacteroidota bacterium | reverse complement strand
CGTCGGGGTCGGGATGTACGGTGGAAAAAACGGTGTGATTTCCGTTGGTTTATTCAAATCCCGCGATACCCCGTCCGATTGGAAAAGTGATGTTGTGCGGGTGTGATTGACGAACGGGGGTTCCGCGAAGGAGGGCGGTTCGCGAACCGCCCCTACACGCCGTTTGTGATGTGCGGTGGTATACAACGTGCAACGTCGGGGTCGGGATGTTCGGTGTAGAAACGGTGTGATTTCCGTTGCGCACTTCGCGAAGCACCTGTCTGCCTGAGCCGACTGATACAATATAACAGTATAGGGAATAAAATACCTATAACATTATCCAAAGTTTGAAGACAGTATGAAAATAACTTGGCTATTCCTCGCATCCTTGCAAATAAATCCACAATAATTACGGGAAATCTGCACATTGCGACAATTTTGCTTGTTAAGCGGAAATGATTTCGTATATTGCTCCGGCACCATACTTGTTCCTCTCCAGAGGTGGTGCCAGTTCAAGGGTGTTGCATCTGCAATGCCGGAGAAACAGCCCGGTGGATCCGCACCTCTTCCCACCGAGCTGTTTTTTTATGTGTGAATGAACAGCACGAGAAGGAAACGCACCGAGCCGCGATTATCCCGCAGGCTCCGGGTTTCTTCCATAGGGAACAGGGAGGACGGAGTCGTTTTTATGCGGTTTGGAAAAGGTGTACGGTAGAGCAAAAAAAACGTCCCGACCAGACGGCCGGGACGGAAAGAGAGAGGAGAGAGAGATGAGATAAACTATTTGCTCAGTTGCATCTGCTGTGTGGCAGTATGTGTCGGAGTGACCATACGCGTGAAATAAATACCGGAAGGCATGGCATTGCCCTGGGAATCTGTTCCGTCCCATTCAAAGACATGTCCGCCGGCGGGATGCACTCCTGTTGCGAGTGTGCGGACTGCGCGGCCAAGCATGTCATACACCATCACCGTCATGTCACTCTCCTGAGCGAGTTCGACAGTGATGAAGGTTGCCGGGTTGAAGGGATTCGGGTAATTCGGCAGCAGACGGGTTTCCAGCGGTGTGGGAGCGGTCATGACGCGATAGACCGGGGAGTGATCCACAGTACCGTCGAAATCTACCTGACGCAGACGGTAATCATACGTTTCCATCATGCGTACGTCACGATCGATGAACTCGTACTGCTGTTGTGTGCTGGTAGTCCCGTAACCGTCGACAAATGCGATGTCGTTCCATTCCCCTTCAACAGTGCGGCGTTCGACGAACCACCCGCGGTTGTTGTTTTCCGTCGCTGTGCGCCAGTGCACGCGTACGGCGTCGGCCTGCTGCGTGGCGCTGAAACTGATCAGCTCGACGGGAATGACCGCGAAAGCAGTAAGAATCGGCTCCTGCCATGCCTGCTGAATGTTCATTTGCGTCGGACGCGGATTCCCGCCCACGGTCAATGTGACTTTGGTGGTGAGAAATACCGTCAACTTGCATTCATCGATGTCGTAGTTGGCAGGGACGGTGAAATTTACCGTCTCGGTCACGGTCTGATTGGCTGAAAAACCGGTCGGCGTGAGTGTGATGCCGTAGGGACCGGTAATCATCTCTCGCACGACGCGCTTGTGATAATACGGGCTGATATTGACGACCGACCCGTTCACGTTTTTCTTCTGCGTATAGTTGAGATTATCCTCGGTGAGGACGACATTCAGATAGAATTCACCGGTCATCTGCTGGAGAATGTTCAGTGTGACGGTCGCGGAGACTTCCCGTGTATCCTGATGATACGTGCCCGCGACGCTGATCGAAAGTGGTGAGGCCGATTGATTGCGCTGCGCGGCTATATTTCCCCAGTAGGTGCGGGAAATAGCTATGGCATAGCCGCTGGGTGTATTGATGAGCAGGCGGTCGATTGCGGCTGAGGGGTAGCTGTTGACCAGGAGGTGACTGATGACGGTATTGCCGTCGTTGGTGACCATCGGATCGTTACCTTGGTGATAGGCGAGAGCCCGGACATTGGGAATGTAGCCGAGAATGGCGTCGATGGAATCAGCGCCATACGGACACCATGGGCACCATGTACCCGTGAACTGCTCGATCAGTGTATATCGGGCGGTGGTTTGTGCCTGGGTAAGCATCGGAAGCGCGATGAGAATCGCGAGAAGTGAAGACCGGATCAAGGTACGCATAGGCGGCTTCCTCGTAATATGTTTGGAAAAAAAAACGAAGTCCAAGGGGTGGAAGCAAACTCGGTGTGGATACATCGTTACCAAGTGAGACGAGATACTTCCAGTAAAGAAATTCGTCATTTCTCAAAAAAAATGCAACATAAATCCGAGTTGCAGGTGCTTTTTTTTTCCCTGAGGGCGAGATCGGCGCGACAGCTATGGGCGCGAAGGAATATCTGCGCCATGTTGCAGAATCAGCCCCGTTTTCCGTACCTGCACAGTGCGGACTCGTAGACGCGCCGGACCAGCTTCGCTCGCGATGTATTACTGCGGCGGTGTGAAACGTTCGACCAAGTGCTTCACGGGTTTGATCGACTGAAGATAGGCGTATATCGCCCTGAGATCCTCGTCTGTCATATTCGCATAGAGACGCCACGGCATGGGGGTGTTGAAATCAGTGGGTCCGAGCACCGGTTCTGTAAAAACAGAATCCGCATACATGCGGAAGCGCTGGATGAACATTTCCTCGGTCCAGCTTCCGATACCGGTTTCACTGTCAGGCGTGATGTTCGCCGAGCGTACAACTCCGACGGGCAGCGTGAATTCGAATCCTCCGGCATATTCCATGCCCGGCAGAGGCTCTCCTTTTTCCCGCATGGTGTGACAATCCGCACAGGCCGCTGCCGTTACGACGTAGCGGCCATAAGGCAGACGGCTCTCCGGCGACGGACGCTTCTCATGCCGGGCATCGGCAGGTATGGTTCGCATGATAAGATTCATCGGGAAGTTCGCTTTGGATGTGGGCACGGTACTCTCGACAGGCGCGAGTGTGCGCAGATATGCGATGATGGAGTAGATATCTTCCTTGTCCATGCGGCTGTAATTCGGATACGGCATGATGGGGAAGAGCGGACGTCCGTCTCGACTGACACCGGCGGTGATGGCACGGTAAAGCTCTCCGTCCGTCCATTCCTTCAATGCGAACGGTGTGATATTCGGTGCATAGAAATCTCCAGGGAGTCCCATCTCCTCTCCGAATCTTTCTCCTCCCGCGCCGATGCCCTCATGTTTCACCGGACCGGCGAAACGTGTGAAGTCACGTGTGGAGTGACATTCGATACAGGAAGAAACATTCCATGCCAGATATTCGCCGCGCGCAATGCGTTTCGCTGTGATCTCGACGGTGATGTCCGGTGCGTCGCTGACGTTCGGATACGCCGTCTGCATCCAGAAATATCCGCCCCCGGCGACAAGAATGAGAAGGGAAACAAACCCCGACAATAGCTTCCACGCAATCTTCATTGCGATTCCTTTCGACAGATGATTTAAATAGGATAGAGCGTATCCAAAATACGGAATATTCTGACGAAGTCAATAGGAAGAGGATGACAATTGACGAAGAAAAGGTGTCGTAATGCTGAGTACGTAGACGCTGAAGGTGAGAGGTCATGGAAGGCGGACGTGCGGGAGAGGGTGACAGCGGAACAGAAGCCTGATCGCGTGCCTGTCAGCCGCGTGTTGCGGCGGATCGACGCTGGAAGACGCGTGAGAGGACGGCATCCTTCCCATAAATGTCGTCACGGAATTGCAATACTCCCTCGGCATCGACCCATACAGTGTAGTAATCTATAAACAGGGGAGTCCGTTGTTTGAGAATGACGGATTTGCTCTGTGCGCCGCTCCAGATGACACGTTGCAAGCGTGCGACATCCCATTTGGGCGTCCCGTCGAGAAGAAAGCGTGCAAATTCCATCGGCTGCTTGATGCGCACGCACCCGTGACTGACTGCACGCACTGCGCGTTTGAAGGCCCATTGCTGTGGTGTGTCGTGCAGGTAGATGCTGAAATCATTGCGGAACATGAACTTGATCGCACCGAGGGCATTACCGCGCCCTGACTGTTGCTTGAAACTGTATGGCATCTGTTCGGGATCGTAATTGGCCCATTCGATCGCCGAGGCATCGACGACCTCTCCGCCGCGATACACTTTGTAATTCCCTTTTTGAAGATAATTACTGTCTTTTTTAGCGGAATAATATATTTCTTTCGTTGCGATACTCCACGGCACATGCCAGACGGGGTTCAAAACGAGATAACTGAATTCACCGTCGATCTGCGGGGTGCTCAGATCGGGAAGTCCGACACAAACCGGCATTTCGCTTTCCACCGCGCCGTTATTGACAGCATACAGCCAGTATTCCGGAATGTTGACCAGAATATATCTGCCGCGGTCGGGATAGCGCATCCAGCGGAAACGCTCGAGATTGATACGGATCTGTTCGGTATAGTCGTCGATACCACGGTTCATCCGGGCAACGGTACGGCGTCCTACGATACCGTCGATCAGCAGCCCATGCCGTTTTTGATACCGCATGACGGCGGACGCCATTGTGCTGTCAAACGAGTGGGCACCGAGGGAATACAATCGGAGGCTGTCAAGTTCATACGCCTGTCGCGCCAGATCGACCAGTGTGATGGCACCCCGGGGTGGGGGATGCGATGTGGCATACAACTCTCCGGTCAGCATCAGTCGCTGCAACAATGCCGGGACCACTGAGGACGTGTCCCCCGCGGAAATTTTGTCCACTGTCAATGTCGGAATTGCCGGCCAGCGATAGAGGCGGCCGATATCACGAAACTGTGCATAGGCTGCCTGCAGTCCCCGGTAACGGGAATCAGAGGGTTGTACGTTGCGAAGGTAGGAGACAATATCCTTACTGTGCAGTGGTTCGAGAAATTCACGCAGTCCCGGCTTGCGAACGGGGAGATGATACTCTGCATCGATGCGGCGCGGGTCCACGATGCCGTAACGCAGATGTGTGGCGTATGTGAGTAATCCGTCGGAAAGCAGCAGTTCCAGTCGGGCCAGGGTCGCGCTGTGATCGTTCTCATGATCGGGATCAGTGAGAACGGCGACGAGCGCTTCCTGCAGGGCGGGTGCATGATACCACCGTGGGTCGAGACCATGCTCCCCGGCGCGCAGTGGGAAGCGCATGATGGAGGCGACGGCAGTGGGGAAATTCCGCTGCTGCACCCATTGCGGCCTGTGCCCGCGTGCACGGTAATGGGCTGCCAGCGTATCGGTATGCGACAACCTGCCACGGAAGGAAGGTTCCGTCAGCAACACCTCCACCCAGGCGGCGATGGCCTCCTCGTCAATGCTTCGTGGCACCGGCGGAGACTGATCGGAAGTCACAGTGTCGCCCTCGCCCGCCTGAAGTGAGCATCCCACCCAGAACGGAAACGAACATGCCAGTAATAATAGAAGACGAACCGTAGCGTGCATAACCTGATGAATCAAAACCGTTGCAGTGCCTTTCACAACTATTAATTAAACATATTGAAAAGTCGATGCGTTTCAAACAGATCAAAATTGCATCACAGGGGGACAGGATGTGAGAAACCACCCCGCTTTCGCTTCGCTTCTGCGTGGTACAGGCAGGGAACACAGAGCGTACAGAGGCTTTTTCGTAATTGTATCGACGCGCATCCTTATAGAGAAGCGCGGCGCGCGTCTCTGTTGACCCCGCAGGTGTGCGCGTGGAACAGAATGTGAGAAACCACAGATATATCTATTCGAAACTCTTAACTCTTAACTTATGACATCCACCCTACATTCCCATAGCAAGAAAGCCTCCATCGACGACAAGCGTCTGTCCGGTGATAAAGGATGCTGCGGGGGCGCAGAGAAAGCTGACGGCGGCGGCGACTTCCACCGGCTCACCGATG
>JAGTUW010000328.1 GCA_018224345.1 Bacteroidota bacterium | reverse complement strand
GTGTTTACCACTGTCCGCCAGGCTGCAGCAACCTGGTATGTCATGTTATTTGTGTTTACCACTGTCCGCCAGGCTGCAGCAACCTGGTATGTCATGTTATTTGTGTTTACCGCTGTCCGCCAGCCCGCAGCAACCTGGTATGTCATGTTATTTGTGTTTAGCGCTGTCCGCCAGCCTGCAGCAACCTGTTATGTTGCTTTTACGCCTGCCTCTGCCTAACTTTCATTGATGACAATGTTCCCCTCTCACGGCATGATTTGAAGCAGATTCTCATACTATGAAGGAATTCGGTTTATACCTCAAAAGTGCACGTGAACAAGCTGGTCTGACGCTTGAGGATCTGCACACACGTACGCGGATCAGTATGAAAAATCTTCGGTTGATTGAATCCGGAGATTTTCCATCGATTCCGCAGACCTATGTGCGTGCCTTTGTGCGGGAATACGCCCGCAGCATCGGAATCGATGAGGATGCGACACTGACAGCGTACAATGAAGCGGCGGAACGTGAAAAAGGTATTCCACGTCCTCCCGCAGCCATCGACAGTTCAAATCTGCTTCCGAAAGTCGATGACACGGTGGAGTTCGTCGGGCCCTCGACACGTTCTTCATCTCATGTGGAAATTGAAGGGACCGCAGAAGTCGAGGCCGAGGATTTCGTCCCTCCTGTCCGAAAATCCACATACATACGTGATGAGGATGCGGGAGCAATAGATATACGTACGTCTGATGCCCAGCACACTGACCCCGGTAAACCGCGAGCCGGGGGAACACCCCCTGACACCGCACAAAAGAATGCGCCGGCAGCTGAAGAGCGGAATGCCGATATATCCGGCTCTGCCACCGTTGTTCCACCGAGGGGTATCGACAGCGCAAGGGCAGGGAGCCCCACACCGTCAACCGGACATAGCGGTGCTTCAGAGGAGAGACCTCCTTCGAAATCGGCAACGGGCACACCGCCTCCTCCCCCACCCTCGAGAGCGACACAGGGCGAGCAGGTAACACCGGACGCGACAACACCGCCACAAAGGCAACCCACTCCCGGTGTCAATGATGATGGTTCGGACAAGCGTGTCGTCGGAATCGGACTCGTCGTGTTTCTCCTGATTGCAGTCAGTGTCTACGGTCTGTTTTACTTCGGTTCGGATCAGGAAAATGATGTAGTGCAGGTGGATTCAACCTCCATCAAGGCCAGCATTGAAGCGGGGCGGTTCATCGACAGTACACAGGCCGCCATGACAGAATTGGAGATGATGCCTGCAGACACCCTGCCCGAGGTTCCCAGTGTCCCACCCGAACCCGCAACGGGACATCAGCGGGTATTCGCCCGTGAAGACAGCCTTGTACTTGAGGCATTTACAAACACTCCTGTCTGGTTTTCCGTGAAAATGGATACGTTGCGTACCGAGCGGGGGTCGCTTTCCTCGAATGAACATAGAGTCTGGAAGGCACGTGATTTCTTCGTCATTACACTCGGCGACGCCGGAGCGGTGACGTTCTTTCTCAATGGCAAGGAAATCGGTACGCTCGGTGAGGAAGGTGCGGTCGTAAAAAACATGACGCTCTCACGCAAGCAGCTCAACGACAACTGAGTATAGAATGAGTGTCCCTACCACTGCTTTCAATCGCCATCGGGAACTCGCCGAAACGATTCGTCATCACGACTACCTGTATTACACACTCGCAAAGCCCGAGATTTCCGATGAGCAGTATGATGCCCTCCTCCGTGAAATCGAACAGCTTGAGGAAACGTACCCCACTCTGCGGACAGAGGATTCACCGACGCAACGTGTCGGTGGCACGATCACAAAAGATTTTTCGACAGTGACGCATCGTGTCCCGATGCTCAGTCTTGCGAACACCTACGATGAAACGGAAGTCCGGGATTTTCACCGTCGTGTCACTGAATTGCTCGAGAAGGATTCGGTGGAATATCACGTTGAGCTCAAAATTGACGGTGTGGCACTTTCTGTCCGTTACGACAATGGAGTTTTCCAGCGTGCCGCGACTCGCGGGGATGGTATGCAAGGTGATGAAATCAGTGCCAATGCCCGCACGATCCGTACGCTCCCGCTGCGTCTTCGTTGTACCGACCACACGCTCGAACACCTTGAGGTCCGTGGTGAAGTCGTCATGTTCAAGAAAGACTTCGTCCATCTCAACGAGGAAAGAGAATCCGCGGGTGAAAAGTTGTTTGCCAATCCGAGGAATTCCACTGCCGGCACGCTGAAACTCCAGCATTCCTCGATCGTAGCGCAACGTAGATTGCGAGTCTTTATGTATGCGCTCATCGGGGACATCCCCTCCGTGCGCACTCAGCAAGCGGCACTGCACTATCTCGAGAGCTGTGGATTCACCATCACGCCGCATGCACGCGTCTGCTCTGATATCGGCGAGGTCCTTGAGTACTGGCGCCATTGGGAAAAGCATCGCGACGAACTGCCGTTCGAGATCGATGGTATCGTTGTAAAAGTGAATGCACTGCGTGATCAGGCAACTCTGGGCAGCAAAGCAAAAAGTCCTCGTTGGGCCATTGCGTTTAAATTTTCCTCCAGGCAGGCAAGAACCGTTCTCGACGACATCCTCTATCAGGTTGGCCGCACCGGGACTGTCACACCTGTCGCTGCGCTGCGTCCTATCCACCTCGCCGGCTCCACCATCAGCAGAGCGACATTGCATAATGAAGATTTCATCAACGACCTTGACCTGCATCCCGGTGACACAGTCATTGTCGAAAAAGGTGGCGATGTCATTCCCAAGGTGACGGCTGTCGATGAGACGCTACGTCCCGATAATGCGAAACCGTTCACTTTCATTGCAGAATGCCCTGTCTGCTCATCGCCACTGCACCGCCCACCGGATCAGGCGGCCTGGTTCTGTGAGAATGTCGCCTGTCCCGCCCAGATACGTGGCCGCATCCGACACTTCGCATCCCGGAATGCCATGGATATTGAGGGACTCGGCGAAGCCGTTATTGATCAGCTTGTAGATAATGAATACATAAATACATATGCTGATCTGTATATACTATTTAAACGCAGAAACGATTTACTCACACTCGATCGTTTTGGTGAGCAGAGTGTCGCAAATCTGCTTGATGCGATAGAGCGCAGCAAAATGCGTCCTTTTGACCGTGTTCTGTTTGCTTTGGGCATACGTTTCGTCGGTCAGGTTGTCGCCAGCCTGCTGGCCGGCCATTTTCGTTCCTTTGATGCGCTCAAGCAGGCGCAGATCGGGGATATTGTTGCCATTGATGGTGTCGGTACACGCATCGCGGAGAGTGTCCATCATTTCTTTCGTGAAGAGCGGACGCGTACGCTCGTTGAACAGCTCTGTGATTACGGTGTGACCGCTGCGATGCAGGAGGGAAACAAAGCGAGAAAGCTCGACTTTTTTGATGGGAAGACGTTTGTGTTGACTGGGTCTCTCGAGCGTTTCACGCGTGATGAAGCAAAGCTGCTCATAGAGAAGTATGGTGGAAAAGTCACGGGAAGCGTGAGTCGGAACACCGACCTACTGCTTGCCGGCGCGGAGGCCGGTTCGAAATTGGAGAAAGCCGAAAAGCTTGGTATACACATTATTGACGAAGAGACATTCATTCAACAATTACCGGAAATACCCGACAGGAGGAGACATGAATTTTAATACGGAAAAGGAAGATGGTCTCTCGATTTTTCACCTGCACGAAGAGCGTCTTGATTCCATGAACGCCGCAGAGGCGAAAGGCGAGTTTCTGATACTCTGTCAGTCGAACATCGATGTGCTGATACTGGATCTATCTGAAGTGACCTTTTGCGACAGCAGCGGCCTGAGCGCCATTTTGCTCGCCGAGCGTCAGCTCCGTGAGCGTGACGCGGGACTCATTGTCGTCGATTCGCATGGGAAGGTTCGCTCATTGTTCGAAATCGCAAAGCTCAACGATATTATTCCGCTCGTTTCCTCCATCGATGAGGCAAAGAAACTCATAATCAAGGACTGACTCTACCGTCGCTGAACGCAGCGTATTATGTTGATAACGAGCCAAACGTTCGTTGACGTACCGGTGCCATGACTTTCAACCTGATTGACGGACTCATTCTCATTCTCTATCTCGCCGGGACTGCCCTGTTCGGTCTGTTTATGGGCGGCAGGCAGCGTTCCACCAGAGATTATTTTCTCAGCGAACGAGCAGTTCCCTGGTGGGCGGTCTGTCTTACGATTGTGGCAACCGAGACCAGTGCGTTGACGTTTCTGTCCCTCCCCGGTATTGCCTTCACCGGATCCATGGTGTTCCTGCAGTTGGCGATCGGGTATATACTG
The DNA here is from genome assembly GCA_018224345.1 of Bacteroidota bacterium. Classification (GTDB taxonomy): domain Bacteria; phylum Bacteroidota; class Ignavibacteria; order SZUA-365; family SZUA-365; genus SZUA-365. The sequence goes on along the minus strand of JAGTUW010000328.1, from coordinate 20,890 downwards.
GGGCGCATTCTTGTTGCGATATTTCTGTTGCCCCGTTATTTCGAAGGAGAAACAGGGACGGCCTATGTCGTGCTCGACCGGAAGTTTACCTCCGGGTTGCGAAAAGGGGCCTCTGCTGTATTCATGGTAACCCGTCTGTTTGCCGACGGCGTGCGGCTCTACACGACTGCGATTCCTCTTGCGCTGCTTCTGGGTGGACTGGGTCTCTTCCCCGCAACAGATCCTCTGATCATCTATCTTGCTGCGATGGCCCTGTTAACGGTATTGACACTTATCTATGTTTTTTTTGGGGGAATTCGTGCCGTCATCTGGACCGATGTCGTGCAATGGGTTGTCTACATCCTTGGCGCTGTCGTCTCTCTGTCAATTCTGTTTTCGCTCATTTCCGGCACCCCATGGGAGATCCTCTCCAGTCTCGCGAGCGAAGGAAAATTACGCATCATTCAACCTTTCCCTGATGGCGGTTGGTCGTCGCTGTTGACCGAACCATATTCCCTGGCGGCCGGTATTATCGGTGGTATGGTTCTGTCTATGGCATCCCATGGGACAGACCAGTTGATTGTCCAGCGTATTCTCTCTGCCGGTTCACCGGCTCCCGCCCGCAAGGCTCTGGTGTTGAGCGGGGTTGTTATTTTTCTTCAATTCGCAGCTTTTCTGCTTGTCGGTGCATTATTGTCGCTCTACTACGATCAATCGACATACGGTGCGAACGACGTCTTCTCCGCGTTCATTCTGCAGGAACTGCCGACAGGTGTCACGGGACTGATCCTTGCGGGAATTCTCGCTGCTGCCATGTCGACACTGTCGAGTTCGATAAGTGCCCTCAGTTCCGCCACCATGCTTGACCTTGTCATTCCACTGCGGAAAACCGTACTCAGCGAGTCAGACACTCTGCGTCTCTCACGGCGGGTCTCCGTGCTCTGGGCCATCATACTCCTGGCGACAGCGACATTGTTCATTCAGACTTCCACTGCCGTTGTCGAACTCGCACTCAGCATCGCGTCTTACACATACGGCGGTTTGCTTGGCCTGTTCATTCTCAGTCTTCTTTCGATGCCCATCAGAAGCGGCGCGGCGATGACAGGTTTTTTCGGCGGCATCATAGCGAATGGTCTGCTTATTCTGCTGACGCCGCTTGCGTGGACCTGGTACACTCTGACGGGGACTGTTCTTACGATCGGAATCGCTATGATGCTGCAATGGCTGCTTCCCGAAACGTCAACCAGGAGAGAACGCTGAAATGCTTACTCTGGACTGGATCGTCATCATCGCGTATTTCGCTGTCACTCTGCTGATCGGACTCTCATTTGCCCGACGTGCTGGTCGCAGTACGGAAGAGTTTTTTCTCAGTGGCAGGAAACTACCCTGGTGGCTGGCCGGGATTTCCATGGTTGCCACGACGTTTGCGGCTGACACTCCACTGGCCGTGACTGAAATGGTCGCAGTCAATGGCATAGCGGGGAACTGGCTCTGGTGGAATATGGCTATCGGCGGTATGGTCACCGTCTTCTTTTTTGCTCATCTCTGGCGACGTGCCGGAATAATGACGGATCTGGAATTCATTGAGATCCGATATTCCGGGAAACCCGCTGCGTTCCTGCGTGGCTTCCGTGCTGTGTACCTGGGTTTGTTCATGAATGCGATCATCATGGGGTGGGTCAATCTTGCGATGGCGACCATCATCGAAGGGATGTTCGGTATCCCTTCTGATCAGGTGTTCTGGTACATCACCGCCGCCATGGCTGTCACTGCAATCTACAGCTCCGTCTCCGGTCTGTGGGGCGTCACTGTAACCGATGCCATACAATTCGTCATCGCCATGGCCGGGTGCATCATTCTTGCCATTCTGGTTGTGAACGATTCCTCAATCGGAGGTCTCTCGGGACTCCAGGCCGCACTGCCACCGGATTCAGTACGAATATTGCCGCGCATCAGCTCAACTACCGATGGAGTGACTGGTGTTCTTTCCCTTTCCGCTGGTGCGTTTCTCGCCTATGTCGGCGTGCAGTGGTGGGCATCATGGTATCCCGGCGCGGAACCCGGAGGAGGCGGCTATGTCGCGCAACGTATGATGAGTACAAAGAATGAACGACATTCGGTATTCTCCGTACTCCTCTTCCAGATTGCATTCTTCTGTCTCAGACCCTGGCCGTGGATACTCGTCGCGCTCTCATCTCTGGTATTGTATCCTGAACTGACCGGATCTGATGTCCGCCTCGGTTTCGTGTACGCGATGAACGATTTCCTGTCTCCCGGACTCAAAGGCCTGCTCGTCGCCGCATTTTTCGCGGCATATATGTCCACTATCGGGACGCATCTGAACTGGGGGACATCATATCTGATCCATGACCTCTGGCGTCGTTTTGCATCGCGTGACCGTACGGAGCGGCAGTATGTGTTCGCCTCCCGCCTCACTACCGTCATACTGATGGTGGCATCACTTGGGGTCACGCTTATGCTTGACTCGATCGCCGGTGCCTGGCAATTCATTCTCGAATGTGGTGCAGGGCTGGGGCTTGTGCTTCTGCTCCGATGGTACTGGTGGCGCGTCAATGCATGGAGCGAGATCACCGCGACGATCACTCCGGCACTTGTGTATGTAGCATTGTTCCTCATAAACACTATTCGACCGGAAGCGGAAATACGCTTTCCGGAAAGCATGTTTCTCATCGTCGGAGTCACAACAGTCAGTTGGATCGTGGTGACAATGTTAACCTCTCCGACGAAACGTGAAGTACTGAACGCGTTTTACAGGCGCGTTCGTCCGTCCGGTTTCTGGAGCGACCTTCCCGGAAAACACGCTGATATCATTCCTGACGGACAGCTGACCGTCCGTATTGCCGGCTGGATTCTTGGCGTTATAATGATCTATTCCGTACTTTATTTGTTTGCTGCGGTTTTTTTCGGGAGCGTGACCGACATGCTTCTTTCGGCATGCACCGCGGCTGTATCCACTGCGCTTCTGTGGTGGGTACTTCTGAGACTTGACCGGAGTATTGACTATGATTCGATGGTTTGAAACCAGAGGCGTGCGTTTGCGTCGTCTGTCAAAAGTCCGCTGCATCGCGTGCGATCTTGACGGAACTCTTCTCACTGCCAGGAACACGATTCATCCTTCCGTTCTTGATGCTATTGCAGAGGCACGCCGGGAAGGGATTCGTATTATTCTGGCCTCCGGTCGCACTGACGGATTCACTCGTCGGTACGCAGAGCAAACAGGCAGTACGGCACCAATCATTTCTCTCAATGGCGCGCTGATAAAGAATGCTGATGGGAGTCTGCTCATACAGCACTCCCTCTCGACACGCGTGACCGAAACAGCCGAAGAATTTGGACGCCAGCCTCAAGGAGCTCAGCTTTCCTGGTCATTCTTCACCTTTGACGGGGTCGTCTCCTATGATGACCATCCCATCCTGCCCCACTATCTCCGTACGGACAGTGCTCTTATTCGCCAGGTCAATGATCTGCAACCCTATCATGAGCTGAGTGTTCTTTTTTGTGCCGCCGGCCCATATCGCGCAATTCAGGAACTCTCTGTGTTGCTGGCAAAGCGGACAGGGAGCAGCATTATTCGATCGATCTACCAGAGCGGCAGTGGGAAGGACCTGTATTACCTCGAAGTCAAGAATCGACGTATCAACAAATCGATCGGACTCAAGCATGTAATCGACGCTCTCGGGATTCGCCGTAAGGAAACGGCTGCGATCGGTGATTACTCAAACGATATTGAAATGTGTACATTTGCTGGTGTCTCTGCAGCAATGCGGAACGGAATAGCCGATCTGCAGGCCGCTGCGGATTACACCACACGCATGGACAACAATGACGGCGGCGTCGCCGATTTCATTCATTTAATTCTCGCGCATCGTAATCGTACATAAGTGATGTTCATGATAAGCAGTGAAACTGAAAAATCCAGGATCGAACACTTGAAGCACGCTCTGCAATACGGGCGCACGGCCCGTATCGCGCTCGCTGTTCTGGTTGTGTTGATCGTTGCCATGCTGTTCCCGAAAGGGCTTGAGTACAAAACGGAGTATCGCGAAGGCGACATCTGGGTCGAGGACGATCTGATCGCACCATTCGGGTTCTCCATCTACCGTGACCCGGGGATTGTCGAATTGGAACAGCGTGAGGCAGCAGAATCGACTCCTCTGAGTTTTGACCGGATTGCCGGGATGCGGCAGAATATGATTGATTCTCTGACCAGTGTCGTCTCCTATCTTTCCCGTTCAGCGAACATCGCCGAGGATCGACTGCCACCGCGGCCGGGTCGTCAGGCAATTCTCTCCATGGCAGACAGCATGGCCCAGGTGGCATCAAGGGATTCGGCTTTCCCGACAAGACTATCGCAGCGTTCCTGGCGGTATTTCATGCTGAACTGGATGAACGGAGATATGGCGGCTGCTCTGCCGCGCGTCCGGGCACTGGCAAATGATATTATCGATCAGGTGTATGAACGCGGATATCTCGACCGGGAAAAATCGAGTTTTTCACTCGATATCCTCGCCGTCCGTCTCGATTCGACAACGGAAGTGCGTCAGCCTGTCGAGATCTTTTATGACAATATTGATGTCGCCTCACTGTTGCAGCAACAATTCGCAGAATTGTTTGGCAGGGATTCCGCCCATGTGGACTTCTTCTCAAATCTGTTTTATTCGATTCTCGAACCCAACGTTCTCTACAACAACGCGCAGACACAGTTCGCCATACAGGCGGCGATCAACAACGTGATGAGAACAGACGGGATCGTCAAAGAGAACGAACGCATTATCAGCAGACATGAGCGCATCACACCGGAAATAAAGTCCAACCTCGATTCATATATGCGTGCGAAGGCTGATCGTACTGGAGATGTCAACGAAGTGTTGCAATTTCTTGGCCGGATGGGACATACGATTGCCATTCTTTTCCTTCCGGTCATCTACTTCTTCCTTTTCCGCAAGCGTATCATCAGCGACAATTCACAGCTGTTGTTGATCAGTATCATCGTACTGCTGATTGTGTTTCTGGCGTATCTGACCTACACCCTGCCGGTGACTGGTCCGGTACAGTATCTGATTGTGGTACCAACCGCCGCGATGCTTCTGACAATCATTTTTGATTCCCGGGTTGCATTCTATACGACTGTCTCGATTTCCTTTCTTGTCGGTGCACTGCGCGGAAATGAGTACAGCATCATACTTGCCTCGATTCTTGCGGCTTCACTGGCGATTTATACGGTGCGTGATGTGAAAAATCGCACGCAGATTTTTCGGTCACTTTCATTCATCTTCCTCGGATATGCCTTTGCCATACTGATGAACGGGCTCCAGCGTGCACTGCCATTAACGGACATGGCTGTCGATATGGGGTATGCACTTGCCAATGCAGTGCTCTCTCCGGTATTCACCTTCGGACTGCTTATCTTTTTCGAACGCGTCTTTCGTATCACCACGGACCTGACACTGCTTGAATTATCGGATTTCAACCATCCGCTGCTTCGTGATCTTTCTACGCGCGCCCCGGGCACGTTTCACCACAGCATTGTCATGGGCACACTGGCGGAAGCTGCTGCGACATCGATCGGAGCCAATGCGACACTTGCACGCGTCGGCGCGTACTACCATGATATCGGCAAAATGCTCGAACCCGAATACTTCGTAGAGAACCAGATGGGCAGTCAGAATCGCCATGATGATTTAGCCCCACGGGACAGTGCAAGAAAAATCATCGATCATGTATTGCGGGGTTTGGAACTTGCCCGCGAACATCGTCTCCCACAGCGTATCATTGATTTTATCCCTGCCCATCATGGTACGACGCTGGTTTCGTATTTCTACGAGAAGGAAAAATCGGAAAGCGAAACGGCGGTGTTACCGGACGATTTCCAGTATCCGGGACCGAAACCGTACTCGAAGGAAACCGGTATCGTGATGCTCGCCGACACCATTGAGGCTGCGACACGCACGATCGATGAACCGACAATTGACAAAATTCGCGATCTGATTGACAAGATCGTCACGCAACGTCTCGCCGATGGAGAACTTGAGCATTGTGATCTGACCTTCCGCGAATTATCGACAGTGAAGAAAAGTTTTCTCAATATTTTAACCGGTATTCATCACAGTCGCATCAAGTATCCGAGTGAAGAAGACGCCGCTGCCGCAAAAAAACTTGCAGAAAGAACGGCAAAGCTGCTGAATCTCCCTTCAACAACGGATGCACTCATGCAGCGTATGAAGAAACTGGATCCCAACTGATATGGCTTCATCTCTTCAGTCGGCAACCTCTGCATTTCGGAACTATCTGCGACTCGAACGAGGGTTTTCCGAGCACTCCGTCTCCGCATACATGCTCGATGTGTTGCGATATACGGATTGGTTGTCGCAGGAACGGCGCATGTCAGATCCGGCCGATATTTCACTTCGCGATATCACGGATTTTCTGCGAACGTTGAAGTCTGCGGGGTATGCATCGTCAAGTATGTCACGCGGGATTTCTTCCATACGGCATTTCCATCGCTTCATGCATACAGAACAGCTCTGTGATACGAATCCGGGCGAACAGTTGGAGACGCCCACTCTCACACGCCATTTGCCGATCGTTCTGACCCAGGGCGAGATGCTCGCCATTCTCGAGCAGCCTGATACCAGCAGGGAATTGGGACTTCGCGACAGGGCGATTCTGGAGACATTGTATGCCACCGGAATGCGGGTCAGCGAATTGACCGCTCTGTCGATCGAGCAATTGCTGCTTGAAGAAGAGTTGGTGCGCATTATCGGCAAGGGCAACAAGGAGCGCATCGTACCGATCGGCAGCACTGCGCGACAACAGTCCGCGCGTTACCTCCAATCTGTGCGTCCCAAACTTATGAAACGAAACAACCCGCACAGATACGTATTCGTCAATCATCGTGGCGGTCCGCTGAGTCGCATGAGCATATTGACGATAACTAAAAAATACGCAAGACAGGCGGGGATCAATCTCGATGTGCATCCTCACACATTCCGCCATTCCTTTGCAACCCATCTGCTTGAAGGCGGTGCGGATCTTCGATCGGTACAGGAAATGCTCGGCCATGCGGATATCAGTACGACGCAGATTTATACACACGTCGATCGGGATTACCTCAAAGAAGTACATCGCACCTTTCACCCACGCGCCTGAATCCCCCATCGTACAGCCGGAGAAATCGCGATTCAGGCAAGGTGGAATATGAATCAGGGTGCAAACATACTGACTCCACATTGCAAGGCATGTCCATGTTCATCAGTTTCGAAGGGATCGACTGTTCAGGGAAGTCAACACAGATCGCGCTGCTCGCCGAGAGTCTGCGTACTCGCGGCTATAATGTCCTGATCGTGCGGGAGCCGGGTGGGACAGTAATTTCAGAACATATCCGCTCCATGGTGCTTGATCTGAATCACGGAGAAATAGACAGTCACACGGAGTTGCTTCTTTTCTCCGCCTCACGATCCCAGCTTGTTGTCGAGCGTATTGAGCCTTTCCTCGCCGACGGCGGAATCGTGATTGCGGACCGCTTCCACGATTCCACCACGGCATACCAGGGATACGGTCGCGGACTCGATATTGCCTCGATTCAGGAAATCCATACTGTCGCCACGCATGGCATCGTACCCGATCTTACGTTCTTTCTCGATATATCCGTCGAGGAAAGTCTTCTTCGTCGCAGTCAACGGGCCGGAGAAGTCGATCGCATGGAAGCGTCAAATACCGCTTTTTTTACGCGTGTACGTGAAGGCTACCACACGATCGCAACATCGGCCCCGAGAGTTCGCATCATCGACGGAGACCGTCAAATCCCGGTGATTTTCGACGAGATCCGGAAACACACCATTGCGATTCTCCCCTCGCTTGATGATAAGGAGATATAAACCTTGTATTATTATATAACACGTATCGCAATCATCATCGTATCCGTATGTGCCTTTTTTCTGCTCACCGCAGGAGTCGGGGACAGCGTGCAGCGTATGTTACGCGGACACGATCTTCTGTCGAATATCTATCAGCAGATCATAGGTGAGTACGTCGAAGAGGTGGAACCTGATGATTTGCTCGAAGCCGCTGTCTCGGGTATGCTTTCAGAGCTGGATCCCTACGGTGAATTCATCAAGGAACGAGCCAACAGTGAGGTGGACGTCCTCGCACATGGCGTCTATAATGGACTTGGCATCAAGGTCAAACAACGGAACGGACAACACATCGTCAGTTACGTATATGATGATATCCGGCCTCTCACTTCCCTGCGTATCGGTGATGTCCTTCTACGCATTGAAGATACCGATCTTCGGGAATCGGCCATCACCGACTTACGGCCACTGCTGCGCGGGATGCCCGGGAGCAATGTTCACCTGCTCGTCCGCAGACCGGGCAGTGACGATTCACTGAAGCTGTATGTTCTCCGTCGTGCGGTTTCCGTCGATCCACTTCCCTATCAGGCGGAACTCGAGGAAGGAATATTCTATATGAAACTCACGCGCTTTACGAAAAGCGCAGCTGACAGCCTCCGTCTCGCATTACAGCGTGCATATGCTCTTCGCCAACCGAAAGGAATCATTCTCGATCTGCGTGACAATCCCGGGGGCCTCCTTGAATCAGCAGTCGCACTCGTTGATTATTTTGTCCCCGTGGGAACACCGATAGTCAGTATGCAGGGGCGGCAGGCCTCCTACACACGTCGGTATGCGGCGCGCATCAAACCGGTCAGTGAGGATGTACCGATCGCGGTTCTCATCAACGGGCGCAGTGCCAGTGCCTCCGAGATCGCCGCCGGAGCACTGCAGGATCTGGATCGCGCCGTGATTATCGGAGAGCGGACGTTTGGCAAAGGCCTTGTTCAGACGCTTATTCCGCTGAACTACAATGCATTTCTGAAGTTAACGACCTCACGCTACTATATTCCATCCGGTCGGTGTATTCAGCGGCTCAACTATGCCAACAATGGCAAGCCGGAAACCCGGGACGAAAAAAACGCTGTATTCAAAACGCTGCGTCTGTCCCGGTCTGTACGAGAGTCGAATGGTATTTTCCCGGATATCCTTATAACACAGGATTCCCTGCCACCCTTTCTGGCATATCTTCGAACAAAGGATGCCGTATTCGACTTCGTTGTCTGGTATTGCAACGCGCATCATCCTGACATTGCCCCATCCATCGATGAGCGGATACGCCTGCTGTTCCAGGCACATGTGGATACACTCGGATTTACAGAGGACTATCCTCTCGGTGAGGCATTGAGAACGCTCAAAAGGGAAGCTGATCGTGCAGGTGCTGAGCGGAGCATGCTCAGGCGCATCGGACAGATTGAAATGGATATTACCCGCCACACAGCGCGCAAGTTCGACTTGTATTGGGATCAGATTCGTTCGTTGCTGGAAGAGGAATTCGTATTTCAGCTTCAAAACAACAAAATGCGCATCGCACGCATGTTACGTAATGATGATGCCGTACGGCGCGCTGTGGAAGTCCTCGAGAGCAAGGCTTCATGGGAAGCAGCTCTGCTTCAAACAGCTTCGGCCATGCAGTCGCTCGACGAATAGCGTTATCTGAGCACGTGCAGACACCATGTGAATAACCCCGCTTCCAGTTCAAAGGGACCGGAAGCGGGATTATTCAAAAAAATACCGTTCATCCTGTTGCTGCATGACACAGGAAAGACGCACTGAATTACTTGCGCAAAAACGAATTACTTGCGCAAAAACTTCAGATACTGTTCGTTGATCCTTCCCCAATGCAGGGTATCGATAAAATTATCGATGTAGGTTGCGCGCCCGGGACCGTCCTTGTGATAATAGGCATGTTCGAACACGTCGCATGCGATAAGGGGGATGCCGCCCCAAATGGCGCCGTATTGGTGTTCATCGACAAGAACGTTGAGTAAGCGGCCTGAAGAAAATTGATCCCAGACAAGCAGACCCCAACCACTGAGTTTTGCAGAAAATGCAGTGGCTTTGAAGTCTTCCTTCCATGCATCAAAGGAAACAAAGGAGTTCTTGATCGCTTCGAGCACTTCTGGACCTTTCGAAGGGTCTCCGTCACCGCCCATGTTGCTCCAGTACACATCATGCAACAGAGCACCGGAGTGGTTCCAGGTAAATCGACGTTTCAATTCGCCGACCTCACTGTAGTTCCCGTTTGCTGCGGAACGATTGGTGGCAGCCAGACCTTTTTCAATCGTATTGAGCGCCGCGACGTATCCCTTGTGATGCTTGTTGTAATGCCAGTCCGCGGTTTCCGGAGAAATGACCGGGGAAAGCAGTGATGCTGCTTCTGTATCACTGTAAGGACGTGGATTGAATTTCCATTCATAAGACATGAGATGCCTCCTCGTTGTATATTAAAGATTGTGACCGTATCTGGAAAACAGTATTCGAAAACGAATAGTTCTTCACCAACAAAAAGAAAGAGCGCCAGCGTATAATCGATGGCGCTCATCACGATTCTTCGATAGTGGTAGTATGTGAATACAGACATTAGAAGGAGAAACGCAAGGGCGTTTCAGCAGGATTCGGATCTGCACTTTGCAGCACCTGTGTGTGCGGGGGACAGTCGGGTGCGGTGGCTGAAAAGAGCTCAGGCCCCGAAGGACGAGCCGCAGCCACAAGTACGTACGGCATTGGGATTGTTGAATACAAAGCCGCGTCCGCTGAGTCCGTCAGAAAAATCGAGTTCCGTACCGTCGAGATAGAATAAACTTTTGGCGTCGATCACAAGCTTGACACCGTTGATTTCGATGACCTCGTCTGTGTCGCGCACTTCTCCGTCAAAACCAAGTGAGTAGGTCAGCCCTGAACATCCACCGCCTTTTACGCCGATACGCAGAAGAAAATTCTCAGGAATGTTGTTTTCATTTCTGATTTTTCCGACTTCCGCCGCTGCTTTATCCGTTACTGTGATCTGGTCAATATCTTCTGTCAAATGTTCTGACATGATGAGACTCCGTATTAGATATCATGAGAATATATATGCTGTAATGTACCGTATTCTTCACCTTCGCGCAAGTCATGTCCCGGGTTCCTCCTCACTGCCGGATTCCTCGTCGTTGATGGCCGGTTTGAGACGGTAATCTTCCAGGTGAAGGATATAGGTATTCTTGATGAAAGGGACAATGATCCCACGTGCTTGAAGGTCTGCGATAAAGTCCGTGGTCATATGTTCAAGAACACGCAGGCCGACATCCCGTCCTTCCCTCTCCCGAAGATAATCCCTTATCGCTGATTCGATATCGCGAAGAAAGAGATTGCTCCGGTCATAGACAGGAAAACCGCGAGTCCGCATATAATCGAACAATTCCTTTTCTTCTCCTACGAACGTGTACATGCGAAGTCTCCTTTACTGCGAACACTGTTGATACAAAATAACAGTTTTTTCCGTTTATCTGGTTCCCGCAGCCTCGTCGCAAAGAGTGAACGGGTGAGAATAGCCCTGTCTGCGCATCCGGCGACGCGATCACAGCGAGTTGTACGTGAAACGACAACCAAGTGCATTGCGTACCAGAAGCATTTTCCGTAAATTTTCTTTCTTGGAGTGAATGAAACACATGTTGCGACTTACAGTATTTGTTTCTGGACGCGGTTCGAACCTGCAGGCGATTCACACAGCGGTGTCGCAACGACGACTGCATGCTGAAATTGTCGGCGTGGTGAGCAACCGCAGCGCTTCTCCGGCGTTGGAATTCGCTCAAACGCAGCAGATTTCCCGCCTGTCGCTTGAGGACAAGCAAGCACAACAACAGGGATACGAAATCCTCGCTTTTCTCGAACAAACGAGAACGGATTTTATCGCGCTTGCGGGCTACATGAAACTCATCCCCCCGGAAGTCGTCACGGCATATCGTCACCGCATTACTAACATTCACCCCGCCCTGCTTCCATCTTTTGGCGGCAAGGGAATGTACGGACGGCATGTGCATGAGGCGGTGCTCTCTTCCGGCGTCAAAGTCTCAGGTGCTACCGTCCATCTGGTCGATGAGGAGTATGACAGAGGACCTATCGTGATGCAGCGCTGTGTACCTGTTCTTGACGACGATACTCCTGAGGCGCTCGCCACCCGCGTTCTTGAGGTCGAGCATACGATTTACCCTGAGGCGCTGCAACTTTTCGCCGAAGAGCGGGTTGAGCTGCAAGGGAACAGAATTATCACACGTAGTTAGAGGAAATCATGACTCCAGTACGGCGGGCTTTGCTCAGTGTGTATGACAAAAGCGGAATTGTGGATTTCGCACGTACTCTTGTGGATTGCGGTGTCACACTGATTTCGACGGGCGGCACCTTCGATGTATTGCAAAAAGCCGGACTTCCCGTCACACGTGTTCAGAGCATCACCGGTTTTCCGGAAATGCTCGATGGGCGGGTAAAAACTCTTCATCCGATGATTCATGCCGGTCTCCTCGCCCGCAGGGATCTGGACGGACACATGCGACAGATTGCTGAGCACGGGATCCCGCCCATCGACCTTCTTGTGATCAATCTTTATCCCTTCGAACGGACTATCGCGACCGACGCAACGGATAGCGAATGTATCGAACAGATCGATATCGGAGGTCCCGCCATGCTTCGTTCCGCGGCAAAAAATCATGATGCAGTCACGGTGATCTGTGATACGGAAGACTACGGCAGTGTCGCGGAGGCGATTCGGAAGGACGGCGGCACCAGTGACGAGCTCCGTCGTTTACTTGCCACGAAAGTGTTCGCCGTCACGGCACGGTATGATCATGTCATTGCCTCATGGCTGAATGCAAGAACGGAGACGAAAGAGCAGATCCCCGAGCGCCTGCTGTTGTCCTCACCGATGCAACAGGAACTGCGCTACGGCGAGAATCCGCATCAACCCGCTGCTCTTTACGGATCATTTTTTGCTGCATTCGAGAAGTTGCACGGCAAGGAGCTCTCCTACAACAACATTGTCGACATCGATGCGGCCGCAGCATTGATCGAGGAATTCGACACTCCGGCGGCAGCTATTATCAAACACACCAATCCCTGCGGCTGCGCAATCGGGGCGACACTCTCATCCGCCTACCACGCAGCATTGAGTACGGATCAGTCCTCAGCATTCGGCGGTATTGTGGCGTGTAATCGCGAGATAGATATTCAACTGGCAAAGACGCTCAACGAAATGTTTTTCGAAGTCATCATTGCACCGACATTTGCGGATGATGCAATTGATATTCTACGTCAAAAGCGGGACCGTCGTCTGATCCGTTCGCGCAGGTCTGCACCCATACTACAAGCAGGATTGCAAGTGAAATCCGTCAGAAATGGTTATCTTTGTCAAATGACCGACTCCGAGCCGGAAGATCCGAACGGTTGGGAACTCGTCACGAAGAGAGCGCCTACTGCTGAAGAACGAACAGCTCTGGCCTTCGCCTGGCGGGTGGTGAAGCATGTAAAATCAAACGCGGTCGTCTATACCAATACGCAACAGACACTCGGTATCGGTGCCGGTCAGATGTCCCGTGTCGATGCGAGCACGATCGCGGTGATGAAAGCCGCACAGGCCGGTTTTTCTCTGGATAATTCTGTCGTGGCTTCAGATGCCTTCTTCCCTTTTGCCGATGGGTTGCTTGAGGCTGTCAAAGCAGGAGCAACCGCAGTGATACAGCCAGGAGGTTCGATTCGCGACGAAGAAGTTATCAGCGCAGCGGACAAACACGGCATCGCAATGTTATTTACCGGCAGACGCCATTTCAAACACTGAGATAAAAGACACCTGTATGGGCATATTCAGTATTTTCAGCAACGATCTCGCGATCGATCTCGGCACAGCGAATACATTGATCTGGGTTCGGGGCAAGGGGGTCGTCCTCAGCGAACCCTCGATCGTCGCGTTCGACAAAAACACAAAGAAAATCATAGCAATCGGGAACGATGCACGTGAGATGCAGGGGAAAACACATCGCGACCTGCAGGTAGTCAGACCGATGCGTGACGGTGTGATCGCGGATTTCGAGATCGCCGAAGGGATGCTGCGCGCCTTCATCAAAAAAATCATGAACAGCTGGATTCCCAGTCGACGGATTGTAATTTCCGTTCCCAGCGGCATTACGGAAGTGGAAAAACGCGCCGTAAGAGACAGCGGCGAACATGCGGGTGCAAAAGAAGTCTACCTGGTTGCAGAGCCAATGGCAGCAGCCATCGGCATCGGGCTTTCCGTCGATGCCGCCGTCGGCGATATGATCATCGATATCGGGGGTGGAACAACGGAAATTGCTGTAATCGCCCTGTCCGGCATCGTACAGGAAGAATCCATACGTATCGCCGGGGATGAATTGAACAGCGCGATCATGCAGCACTTCAAAAAACATCATAATCTGCTTATAGGGGAACGCACCTCAGAGATCATCAAGTGCGAAGTCGGCAGCGCCGTCCCGCTCAAACAGGAATTGGTCGTACGTGTCAAGGGACGCGACCTCATCGGTGGTTTGCCAACCACCGTTGAAGCATCGAGCGCAGAGATCCGCGAGTGCCTCGAGGAACCGATTACTGCGATCGTGGAGGCGGTCAAATCCACTCTTGAACGTACCCCCCCAGAACTGGCCGCCGATATACTTGATCGCGGTATCATGCTTACAGGCGGTGGTGCATTGTTGAAGGGGCTCGATACGCGCATCCGCAAGGAGACCAATCTGCCTGTCCATGTTGCGGAAGATCCTCTGACCGCAGTGGTACGCGGAACGGGCGCAATTATGGAAAACCTGCATAAGTACAGCAAGGTTATTATCAAAGGGAAAAAATACTAATTCGGGAATCCAAGAGTGTTACACCGTGCACACACTGTTTTCGTTCATACGGGTCTTTCGCGAATACATCGTTTTGACGGCATTGGCAGGACTATCCATCCTCCTGATCGCCTATAACGACAGCGCCCCGGTGCAACTGCTCCGCTCCGCCTCACTTGTCTCTCTTGCTTCGCTCCAGTCGTCCTCCAACTGGGCCACTTCCCTTTTCTCTTCGCAGCAGAACGCGGATGCATTGCGTGACGTCAATGTGGCGCTTATGGAGGAAGTAATGCAATTACGCCGGTTGCGCCAGGAGAACATGGAGTTGAGGAGGAAAATCGGCTTCCGTGACAGGAGCACCTGGCCTCTCGTCCCGGCCGAAATCGTCGGAAAGAACCTTACATCGGGACAGAATATGATCACTCTCGATGTCGGCAGACGTGACAGCATTGAAGTCAACATGCCCGTAATTAATGAAGAGGGGTTGGTAGGCAAAATTGTCGCCACCAGTGAACGACACAGTATCGCCATGCTCGCAGTCAATCGTGGCTTTCGCGCCACGGCTAAAATCAAACGCTCACGGATCGATGGAATTATCGCGTGGGATGCCGGCGAGTATCTACTCCTGCGTAACGTAAGGAAATCTGCTGACGCTCTTCCCGGTGATACTATCGTCACATCGGAATACAGCAACATCTTTCCGCCGGAGATAATGATCGGCATCATTCGCGATATCGGACCGAGTGAGGACGGCGGTCCGCACAGCCGTATAGAAGTAGAGGCACGGGTCAACTTTGCGGCTCTCGAACGAGTCTTTGTCGTTCGTTATTCATCAGATCCCTTGCGGGACGCAATTGAAAGAGAACTGTACCAACCCACGGAGATAACACCATGACACCCAGGTTCCGGAGGCTGACACTCTGGCTCGGTCTGATGATGCTGTTGTCCGTCACGCAGATTGCCATCGCCCCTCTTATCGGGCTGTTCGGGATCGTCCCTTCTTTCCTGCTCATTGGTACCGTGTTCATCAGCGTGTATGAAGGACAGATAGCCGGGATGTTGCTCTCCTTTCCGGCAGGACTCCTTGTCGATGCCTACTTCTCGGCTGTTGTCGGGATTACACCGCTGGGTCTGACCATTGCAGCCTTCGTTTCCGGATTTTTCTACGATGAGGCAAAGGCCTCGTTATTAATTCGTGCCCCACGCATGGTGCTTATCGTCTTGCTGGCTTCGCTGATATTTCACATTGTGTTCGTATTTTCTTATTTTCGGGGCCTTGATATTGATTTCGTTTCTCTTTTCACTCATCATGTATTGGGTGCTTCGGCCTATACGACCGTTTTGGCCGTTATCCCCGTACTTTTTCTCGCCCGGACAGCACCCCGGCTGAAAGTGTAATCTGGAATCGTTATGGAACGCAGTTCGTTCGCCAGCAGAAAACGCGCATATATTCTGACTTCTGTCATCGTGGCACTCATCGGGATCCTTGTTGTCCGTTTATATCAATTGCAATTTCTGGAATTTTCTTCCTTTCGCTCACAGGCGGAATCGAATTCCATCCGAAGACTTTCCAAGGAACCCCTCCGCGGTCTGATTTTTGATAAAAACGGAAATTTGATCGTCGACAATAATCCGAGCTATACGCTGACTGTCACCCCGTTTGAATTTGCCTGGGAGAGTCTTCCCATACTGAAACGGCTGTTCGATGTAGATACGAATGTCGTACGATACCGGATCAGTCAGGCAGGAAAAAATACGTTTCAACCAGTCAAAATTTCCAGAGATCTGTCGTTTATACAACTCTCATTGCTCGAAGAATACCGGACGATGCTGCCCGGTGTCGATTACACGATTGAGTCGAGACGTATCTACAATCTCAAGGCAAATCTTTCCCATCTTCTCGGATATACGAAGGAAATTTCGCCATGGCTGCTCAATAATCTGGGCGACTACTACCAGCCGGGGGACATGGTTGGTTTCAATGGGATTGAAGCGTATTACGAAGAGGAGCTTCGCGGAAACAAAGGGTACAGCTATCTTTCGGTGGACTCACGCGGACGTGTCATCGAGAGTTTCGGTCACGGGCGCTCTGATATCCCGGCACGTCAGGGAAAGGATCTCGTTCTCACCATCGACATGGATCTCCAGCAGCATGGTGAGCGACTGTTGCGCGGGAAACGTGGTGCCATCGTGGCAATCGACCCGAGAAACGGTGAGGTATTGGCATTCGTAAGCGCACCCGACTATGATTTACGGGACTTCAGCGGTCGCATCTCACTGGACGTATGGAATGCACTGCGTGAGAACCCCCATTCTCCAATGTTCAACCGCTGCTCGATGGCGACCTATCCTCCTGGTTCGACATTCAAAATGCTCGTCGCCATTGCTGCCTTGCAGGAAGGGATTATCGATACTGATACCCGTATTGCCTGCCCGGGCTCCTATCTTCTTGCCGGCCAGGAATTCGGTTGTCACGGTGCGCATGGAGACATTAACGTCGTAAAAGCTCTTGAGCATTCCTGCAATGTGTTCTTCTATAAGTTGATCTTCAAGCTGGGTTTCACAAATCTGCAGAAATATGGTCGCATATTCCATTTCGGGGTTCCGACAGGGATGGATATCAGCAATGAGAGTAGCGGCATCATTCCGTCTGAAGAGTATTATGATAAACGCTACGGGACACGGTGGAATATAGGCTATCTGGTGAATCTCGGTATCGGACAAGGTGAGATAAATGCCACACCGCTGCAGATGGCTGCTTTTACGGCCTCGCTTGCGAATGGAGGTACGTACTATCGCCCGCATGCTGTCCGTGAAATGCTTGATCGTGTGACCGGTGATGTGCATGCGGTCGAGAAAGGTGCCCGCGCTTTGCCGCTGTCGAAAAATGCACTCGAGGTCATTCAGCGTGGTATGTATCGTGCCGTCCACGGATCCGGCACAGGATCTGCTGCCCGTGTTGCCGGCGTGCGCATCGCTGGGAAGACCGGAACGGCGCAAAATCCTCCAAACCCCGATCACGCCTGGTTTGTCGGTTATGCCCCTGTTGATGACCCACGCATCGCTCTCGCGGTCATTGTGGAACAGGGCGGGTTCGGCGGTGTAGTAGCGGCACCGATTGCCGGGTCAATGATGCGACGCTATCTTCTGGGACCTGGCATTCCGCATACACCGGAGGGATCTCAGAATGATGTAGAGCAGGTGAGTCCCGTCCTCCCAGAACCCTCTACGGTATCGGAGGATTGATGCGTAATTCAATAACACGATTCAGTCCCAGACATATAGATTGGCTGCTTATACTCCCCATTCTGCTTCTGATCACCGCAGGTCTGCTTTCTGTTTACAGTGCGACACACAATGCTGACTTATACATCCGCTTTCAGAAACAAGTGTTCTGGACTGTACTCGGTCTTCTTGTCCTGATTCTTGTACAGTTCGCTCCTTCGAGATTTTTCCACTATGTCGCGTATCCCGCATACGCTGGCTCTGTGCTGCTGCTGGTGTTGGTACTGTTATTCGGAAAAACCGTCGCTGGCAATTCCGGCTGGTTCGGTATCGGCGGGTACGGGATACAACCCGCCGAATTTGCGAAAGTCGCTACAATTCTTGCCCTGGCGCGCTTTTTGGCCGACAGCACAACCAGTCTCCACTCTTTCAAGGATTTGGCGATGGCTATCGGTATCGTCGGCCTCCCATGGCTGCTCATCCTGCTTCAACCTGATTTCGGTACAGGGCTGGTATACTGGGCGATTTTTCTGATGATGATATTCTGGGCCGGAGCGGAGATGGTTCTGCTGCTGACGCTGCTCTCCCCTGTACTGGTTGCGGTCCTTTCAATTATTGGCCTCTGGTACTTTCTTGTCACCGCGTTACTCGTTTCAATACTCTTTTATCTCATGAAGAGAAATCTTGGCGTCGCATTGCTCTTCCTTGCGCTGAATTTTTCGATCGGCTTCGGAGTCCAATACACATACGCACACCTTCCGGAGTATCAGCGTAGTCGTGTCGCGGTCTTTTTTGATCCGACCGAGGCACCTTTGGGCGCGGGCTGGAATGTCATCCAATCGAAAGTGGCCATCGGATCCGGCGGTCTGACGGGACGCGGCTATATGCAGGGATCACAGACACAACTCCGCTTCGTCCCGGAACAGTGGACGGATTTTATTTTCTGCGTGCCGGCTGAAGAATTCGGGTTTCTGGGTGCTTTGATGATCATCACCCTCTTCACATTCCTGTTGTTACGAGGTTTGCGTTTGGCACGCATTCTGGAATTCAGATTCAGCAGTCTCGTAGCAATCGGTATTACCGCTATGCTGCTCTTCCATATCTACGTCAATATCGGCATGACATTGGGCATCATACCGGTGATCGGTCTGCCACTGCCATTTATGAGCTATGGTGGTTCATTCTTTTTGACAAGCATGATCGCTGCAGGAATCCTCCTCCATGCCTGGATGAATCGTGATACAATCGCATAATGTGAATGAAACACTGAATACGAGAATCACACTTTTTCAGTATTCAGCATTGCGGCACATGCGTCTTGCTGACACAGAAAAAAAACACTGTACAGTCCGCCTCGTCACACATGCGGATGCCAGATGCATTACAGCCTTGTGTATCCTGTTTTCCTTTGTTAACTTTGATTGGATAGGGTTTTTGCGTAATTAAATCTGCATCCGCAAGCGCAACCCGAAAATAACTTTCCCAGCAGGATTCTGAATTGACGGCCTGACTTGATCAAATCTCAAATCACATAGCACCTACAGACAATCGAAAGGTAATCCTGACCGCCCTGAATGGCGGCTACCGGAGCAATCATTATGCAAGACACACCCATCTCACTCAAGGAACTCGACAACGAAATGCCCGTGGCGCACGCATCCACTCCACGAATTGAATTCGTCGGACTGGTCGGTGGTGGCATCATGGGGCGCGGGTTGGCACAGACACTCTCATCACACGGCCTCAACGTTCTCATTGTTGAGATAAACGAAGACCGCGTCAAGGCCTGTCTCGATGGACTGGCGGAAAACATGGATCGCGAGATTCAGCGCTGGGGTATGACAGAGAGCGAAAAACGAGCACTTCTCAGCCGCATCAAAGTAATCACGGACATCAACGAAATCGCCAATACGGATTTCGTCATGGAAGTCGTCGATGAAGATTTTGAACTCAAGCAGGATCTTCTCATCAAACTGGACAAGATTTGTCCGCCAGAAATTATCATCGTTTCCAACACATCAACGCTCAGCTTGACGAAGATTGCAAAACCGGTACAGCACCCCGGCAGGGTTATCGGTCTGCATTTTGCAAATCCTGTTCCAAAAACGCCGCTCTGTGAAATTGTTCGCGCATTCCACACCAGTGATGATACGTTTCAGCGTACGAGGGAATTCATCCAGAGTATCGGAAAAACCACAGTGGAAGTGTATGAGTACCCGGGCTTCATTACTACCCGTGTCATCATTCCGATGCTGAACGAAGCCATGTATATCCTCATGGAGGGCGTCGCTTCGGAGGATGATATCGATACAGCAATGCGTCTGGGATACAACATGCCGATGGGGCCTCTGGAACTTGCCGACTCGATGGGACTTGAGGAATTACTCGCATGGATGGAATCGATGTTCCAGGAACTTGGCGATTCGAAATACCGACCGTGCCCTTTGCTGCGACGCAAGGTGCGCGAACAAAAATACGGCAAGAAAAGCGGAGAGGGTTTCTTCCGCTACGACGAATCGGGTAAACGAATCACTGAAAACCTGGGATAGGAGCACAAATATCATGATTAACATTCTCGTCGTCAACTGCGGAAGTTCTTCGATCAAATATCAATTCATCGAGGCTGAATCGAATACACGCCTGGCCAAGGGACTTGTCGAACGCATAGGTATGAGCGGGGCGTTGCTGACAAACACGCGTCACGATAACGATACGATCAAACTGACCGGTGAAATTCTTGACCATGGCATGGCTATCGAGTATGTGCTCGCTGTGTTGTTGAGCAAAAATCACGGCGTCATCAAAGAGAAATCCGAAATTCATGCAGTGGGACACCGCGTGGTACATGGTGCGGAGGATTTCGCCGGGTCGGTGCTGATCACCGACCCCGTGCTGCAGAGCCTCCGTGACAATATCGAACTCGCCCCCCTGCACAACCCGCAC
>JAGTUW010000327.1 GCA_018224345.1 Bacteroidota bacterium | reverse complement strand
CTCCGGATTCTTGCAAACGACGGGCGTCCACCGCGCTGTCAGGATACATACTGCCGATGTGGTCTCATGACTTCATTGCCACGAGAATGGATGATGGGAGCGGTCGTTTTGACATGAACCGTGGGGCAGAGCATCTCGGATGATCGGTGGTGGTGGTAACAGAAGGGCGGTTCGCGAACCGCCCCTACAATCCTGGAGATTCACCTTGACGCTCCATCCTGACATATACAAAGCCGCGCGTCTTTTACAGAAAAAGGTCTTCTTGCCCTTCTTGCCCTCTGTGGTTCACCTCTTCTTGCCCTTCTTGCCCTCTGTGGTTCACCTCTTCTTGCCCTTCTTGCCCTCTGTGGTTCACCTCTTCTTGCCCTTCTTGCCCGTCGCTTGCCCCGCCGTAGCGCAGCGAAGGCGGGGTGGTTCACCTCTTCTTGCCCTTCGGATGATCGGTGGTGAGTGTTCACATTCTTTTCAGATACGTACCCATGCGCCACAGTTTTTCGAGCGGTCCCATTTCGTACTTCTGAATAACCCGGGCGCTCACGTAGATCTGAATGACAAAAATCACGACGGCAAGCGGCAGAATATATATCGGTTCGAAGCGTCCGATCAATCCGAGACCATAGCCGTAGAACAGTGTGGTGCAGATCACAGTCTGCAGAATGTAATTGGTAAGCGCCATCCGTCCGACCGGCGCAAAGCGGTGCAAGAATGATGCGGTGTTGTTTTCTTCCAGCCTCTTCAGGATGAATCCGGTGTAACCCAGCATCAGCAGGGGAGCCCCGAACATACCGGAATAAAATTGAAGGAGCAGCCACGTATCGGGAACAAGAGAGTCCTGATAGTGGGAACTTACTGCATAGAGCACGGAAAGCAGGAGCCCGGGCAACAGGAGTTTCCAGCGGCGAGGGATGAACAGCGATCTCAACAATGTCGGGTTCTGCAATAACCCCTGTCGGCCGACCAGAAAACCGAGCAGAAACAAGACGCTGATGAATGAAATTCCCACAGGTATGAGAAAACTCTCCGTCCACAGAAAAGCTATTTCTTCCCATCTGTATGCCATCATCTCTGCGAATGTCCCCGTTGCATACACGTCATACCCGCGGGCCAGCATAGCCAGGTGTTTCTCGTGTGTTGCCGTAACTTCCTGCATCATCTCACCGGCCAGGTCGGGTACACCCATGAGCAACATGATCAACAGTATGAACAGTGTGAACAACAGCAGTGCGCCACCAACAAAAATCCCGATCCAGACTTTGATCGTTTTGTCTTTACTGAACTGAAAAAGCATGATGACTATTCCTGCGATCGCATATGCGACAAGGACATCTCCAGCCCAGAAAAGCAAAGCGTGCAGCATGCCAATGACAAACAGCAGAAGCATCCGGCGAAAGAAAACACGATTGACGGGCAGCCCTCTTGTTTTGAGGCGTTCAGTAAAGATGTAGAATCCAAGCCCGAACAGAAAGGAGAACAGTGTGATGAACTTCCCTTCAAAAAATATCCGGCTGAACATCAGATACGCCCGGTTGTACCACTCCGTCCACAAACCGCCATCGACGACAATGACAGCGATGGGATTCGAGAAGAAGTAGAGATTGACGACCAATATGCCGAAGAGCGCAATGCCCCTCAGGATATCGAGATCGACAATACGTTCGGCTGGCTGCACCGGACCAGCCGGCTCATACTCGATTCTGGCTTCTGTTTTCTCCATGGCAGAACATCCTGTTAAATGAAGAACAAACGGTATGACGTGATGCCTGTGTCATCGAACGATTCCGTTGGCCCGGTTGGACGAACGATCCGTGAACATTCGATTCGGAAGGCAAAATGGAAAACAACAGTCGCTGCTCCGGAATCCGGTACATGATCAACACTCTCCTCTGATGGAGCGCCTGCGGGTTTGACTCTCAGGCCATAATAACACAATAACAGCACTGTATTCAAGTAGCGCAGCGCATGTGGGGCGATTATTTCAAAATTAATGCGGGCTCCGGGGGCGGTCCGGGTTCATTCGTCCCCCTGCGCGGACCTGCGGGTCCGGCGCATCTCGGAGGATCGGTGGTGGTGGTAACGGAAGGGCGGTTCGCGAACCGCCCCTACAATCCTGGAGATTCACCTCGACGCTCCATCCTGACATATACAAAGCCGCGCGTCTTTTACAGGAAAAGGTCTTCTTGCCCTTCTTGTTCTCTGTGGTTCCTCACTTCTCGTCCTTCTTGTTCGTCCCTCTGCGCCGTCGATTTCCGGGCTGTTGCTCTGCAGCAGTGTCGAGCAGCGTTATCACTGCCTTCATACGGACCTTGCTTCGTGGGCCAGGATCAATCCCGCCGAATTCCCCCGCATACATTTCGTCGTTGAACGTCAGCGAGCCAGTCGGGTGTGGTCTACCGCCCGGCTATTCGGGCTTGCCGGACCTGTAAAAGCGAACTTCAACTTTTTCAATGGTCACCAGACCCTCGCTGATGGCGCCATCAATGAGAGGAATAAAAGACTCCAGCTTATCAGCCGTATCGACGATTTCGACGACGATCGGCAGATCGCTGGACAGACGAAGGATCTTCGCTGTATGAAGCCGACTGCGGGCACCATAACCCTCGAGGCCACGCAGGACCGTTGCACCAGCCAGACCTGTTTCCCTCGCCTTGCCGACGATCCACTGGTACAGAGGTACGCCCTCGTACTTGTCATTCTCACCGATGAAAATGCGGAGGAGTTTGCCGTCCTTCGGTAATGTCATTGCCAGCCTACCTGAATTTTGTGATCGCGAAGCCCAACCAGACCAACGTCAGCCCGAGGACAACATGCATCCCGACGTTCACGATGGCACGCCAGTATTCCGCGTCGCGGAGCATGAGAACTGTCTCGTAACTGAACGTAGAGAATGTGGTGAAACCCCCGAGGACACCGATGAAGGCGAACATGCGGACCTCCGGCCCGAACAGCTGTCGGGACTCGGCAAGCCCGGCCAGTACTCCAATGGCAAAGCACCCCAGCAGGTTCACTGCGAGTGTTCCATATGGGAACGTGGCCTGGGGTAGCTGACGGTGGAGGAGTCCCCCAAGACCATATCGACCGAGGACGCCTATAAAACCGCCCAGGCCGACTACTGCCGCGTTGATCAGTGTCTCTTTCAAGATAAATCTGTCTCCATTGGCTGTTCTGTCCGGCTGTCATGTATCAGATGTATCCACATAATCTACAT
>JAGTUW010000326.1 GCA_018224345.1 Bacteroidota bacterium | reverse complement strand
TAAATACGAAAAAAATCAGCGTGATGCAAGAAAGGTAAAAGTTAAAAGTGAAGAGTTAAGAGTGAAGAGTGAAGTGCTTCGACGGTCATTGCGGAGCCCGGTGTGACGCTGAGGGTAAAAATAAATCCCCGTCATACGGTGATGACGGGGAGAAGAAGTGGAAACGGTAAAAGAACGGGATATGGCGGTTTTCAGGTTCCGGTGAGTGTTGCTTTCATGAAGTCGCGGTTCATCAGGGCGATGGACGCAATGCTGATGCCTTTCGGACACACGGCCTCGCATTCATATTGATTGGTACAACCGCCGAAGCCCTCTTTATCCATCTGCGCCACCATATTGAGTACCCGGCGTTTCCGCTCGGGTTGTCCCTGAGGCAGATATGCGTATTGAGCCACCTTGGCCGAAACGAAAAGCATGGCCGAAGCATTTTTGCATGCGGCGACACAAGCTCCACACCCGATACAGGCAGCATTGTCCATGGCATTGTCGGCCTCTGGTTTGCTGATGAGGATCGCGTTGGCATCCGGGACACCACCGGTATGCACCGATACATAGCCACCTGCCTGCATGATGCGTTCGAAAGACGAGCGGTCGGTGACCAAATCCTTGATCACCGGGAACGCACGTGCGCGGAAGGGTTCGATATAAATCGTATCGCCATCCTTGTAGTGCCGCATGTGCAACTGACAGATCGTGGTTTCCTTTTCGCCACCGTGCGCGATGCCGTTGATGGTCAACGAACAGGCCCCGCAGATACCTTCGCGGCAATCGTGATCGAAGGCCACTGGCTCTTCACCGTTGATAATGAGCTTCTCGTTGAGAACGTCGAGCATTTCGAGAAAGGACATATCCTCGACGATACCGTCCACCTCGTACGTGACCATTTTCCCCTTGTCCCGGGTATGTTTCTGACGCCAGATATGCAGTTTGAGTTTCATTATTTATAACTCCTTGTCTGAAGCTTCACATTCTCGAATTCGAGCGGCTCCTTATGGATGACCGGTGGTGAGTCGACACCGGTGAACTCCCATGCGGAGACATACGTATACTCCTCGTCATTGCGCAGGGCTTCACCATCCTCGGTCTGATACTCCTCGCGGAAATGTCCGCCGCAGCTTTCATTGCGCTCGAGGGCATCGTGACACATGAGTTCGCTGAATTCGAGAAAGTCCGCCACGCGACCTGCACGTTCGAGTGCACTATTGAGACCTTCACCGTCGCCGACCACTTTCGCATTCTGCCAGAATTCCTCGCGCAATGCGGGGATTTCTTCCAGCGCTTTCCTCAGGCCGGTTTCGTTTCGTGACATTCCGCAATACTCCCACATGATTTTCCCGAGTTGGCGATGAATGGAAACGACGGTGCGTGTCCCATTAAGCGCGAGCAGCGATGAGATGCGACCGCGGACTTCCTCCTCGGCCTTGCGGAATTCCGGATGCTCGGGTGTGATGTTCTCTTTCGGAGCCGAGGCCAGGTAATGGCCGAGTGTATAGGGAATAACAAAGTAGCCGTCGGCAAGGCCCTGCATCAGGGCGCTGGCACCGAGACGGTTCGCACCGTGATCCGAGAAATTGGCCTCACCGAGCACGTGCAGACCGGGAATGGTACTCATGAGATTGTAGTCCACCCACAGACCGCCCATCGTGTAATGCGCCGCGGGATAGATGCGCATCGGGGCCGCATAGGGATCCTCGCCTGTGATGCGCTCATACATCTGGAAGAGATTTCCGTACCGCTCCTCGATCACATGTCTGCCGAGACGGTTGATGGCATCACGGAAATCGAGATACACACCATAGCCGGAAGGACCGACACCGCGTCCGTCATCGCAGACTTCCTTGGCACTGCGTGAGGAAATATCACGTGGGGAAAGGTTACCGAAACTCGGGTATTTCCTTTCGAGATAGTAATCGCGATCCTCTTCCGGGATGTCGTTGGGACCGCGCGTTTCCCCTTTGTTTTTCGGGACCCAGATACGGCCGTCGTTGCGCAGGGATTCGGACATCAAGGTCAGTTTGGATTGATGATCCCCCGACACGGGAATACAGGTCGGGTGAATCTGTGTGAAGCAGGGGTTGGCGAAGGCCGCACCCTTCTTGTAGGCGCGATATGCCGCTGTGACATTACAGGCAATCGCGTTGGTGGAGAGAAAGAACACATTGGCGTATCCCCCGGTGGCCAGCAACACCGCATCGGCAGCATAGGAGGCAATTTCACCCGTGACCAGATCACGGACAACCACACCACGGGCATGCCCGTCGACGACGACGATATCCATCATCTCATGTCTGGTATGCATCTCGATATTGCCGAGCCCGACTTGACGCATCATTGCCGAGTAGGCACCGAGCAGCAACTGCTGGCCGGTTTGTCCGCGCGCATAAAACGTGCGTGAAACCTGAGCGCCTCCGAAGCTTCGGTTATCGAGGTAACCGCCGTACTCACGGGCGAATGGCACGCCCTGCGCGACACACTGATCGATGATGTCATTGCTCACCTGCGCGAGGCGGTACACATTGGCCTCGCGGGCACGAAAGTCGCCGCCCTTGACCGTGTCATAGAACAGCCGATAAATGCTGTCGCCGTCGTTCGGATAGTTTTTCGCGGCGTTGATCCCGCCCTGCGCAGCGATACTGTGAGCGCGCCGCGCGCTGTCATTATAGCAGAACGCTGTCACCTTGTAGCCGAGTTCGGCGAGCGATGCGGCTGCGGAAGCGCCTGCAAGCCCTGTACCGACGACAATGACGCTGTATTTGCGCTTGTTGGCCGGATTGATGAGCTTCATTTCGAAGCGATGCTTGTCCCATTTCTCCGTGATCGATCCGGAGGGAATCTTTGAATCAAGTGTCATAGCGCTATCACTCCTGCCGGCAATGTGATCCAGCCGAATAAAACGCCAACGGGAACCGAGATGAAGCCGATGACGATGACCAGCGATACGGTGATGCTGAGTCCGTGAATGAAAGGATTGTACTTCGGGTGATTGATTCCGAGCGTCTGAAACATGCTTGCAATCGCGTGATACAAATGAAAGCCAAGCAGCAGCATCGCGGCGAGATACACCAGGGAGATAATCACATTCTGATAACCCAGAACGACCATGGAGTACACGTCGTGACGTCCGAGAGCGTCCGTCAGCCCGGCGTAGTAGGGATTGGTCACCTGGATGGTGAAATGCAGCAGATGGTAGGCGAGGAAGAGGAAGATCATCGCACCGGTCCAGATCATCGTACGCGATGCCAGCGTCGCCTTGACGGTATTCTTGAATGCGTAGGCTTCCGGCCTGGCCGAGAGATTCAGCGCCTTGAGCCGGATGGAGGTGATGACGTGAAGGACGAGGAAGATGATCAGGGCAAGGCGAATCACCCACAACGCAGCACCGAGACTCTGCAGTGTCTGGGCATAGGTGTTCATGCTCTCCTGACCGATGTGCATCTGGAGATTCCCGATCATGTGCCCGAGAAGGAACAGAACCAGTACCAGTCCCGTCCCGGCCATGACGACCTTGCTCAGGATAGTGGATTGGAGAAAGCGTACCAGTGCGGACATAGTACCCTTGCGTTATATGGTTGAAAAATGTGGGATGTCGTGTAAGGACAGCCGATACGAGGATGGTGTTCCCATAAGCGTGTGCTCTTGCTGTCAGGTACCGTTGGAAACGTGTATCGCCCGAAAGTTAGCAACTTCCGTCACGGATAGCAAGCCCGGCACACGCGCCATGACGGCCGCGCACCGATGTCATTCACACACTGAGGGGGTGTACTTTCATTATGCCATCAACCGTTAAAAGTTAAGAGCAGGAAATGAAGGATATGATTGGCACCGTTCTGCTGTATTGATGCAAACCCGAACAGGCCTCTATGTTCTCTGTGAACCCTGCCTGTGCCGCGCATAAGCGAAGCGAAAGCGGGGTGGTTTCTCTCCTTGTAGCAGGTTTCTCACCTTTTATCAGGTTTCTCCCGGCTCCCGCACGAATCACTCCAGTGTGCGGGGGACCTGTGAGGAATGATGATGCAGAATGGGGGCCTGTCGCGATGTATCGATCACGAACGTAAAGCGTGAGGGAAAAGTCAGCACACTACCGTCCACAGCAAAACTGAATGAATAAATTCCGATCAACGTGGCAGTGGTTGCACCGACGGGAATGATGCGCAGCGACTCCTCATGCAGTTCCACACCCAGGGCCTCACGGGCGAAGAGAGCAGAGAAGTATTTCCGCAACCCCCCTTCCGTCGCGACACGATGAGGGGAAAAGGTCGGCAGCAACACGCTCTCCTCCGCATACATACCTACGACACTGTCCAACTCTCCCGCGCGTACAGCATGTACCCATGTGTCGAGTATCTGTCTTGCTTCCATGGTATCGAATACTCCTTTCAATGAAATCAATGTAAACAGAATTTCCGAAAATATTGGGTGGCAGGCAACTGTACACGCTGTTGATTCTTCATACAGGGTTCCGCTGCGCGAACCTGCTGAAACGGTGTGACGGTCCCCCGGTTGCCACACAGGCACAATGCGGGGAGAGCAGGTCATTGCCGGTGATAATCTTCCTGATGAATGTAAAGCACGCTCCGAAGCAGTATTACTGAGAAAGGAAATGCACGAAGCAGCAGGTCATAAAAATGCGTACTGAACGGAAACAGAGAAAACTGTACATTTGTTGATCTGCACTGTTGTGCAGGAAACATCTTTCGAACTGGTGGGAGAACCCGATGCCGAACGTGAAAGCAATGTGCATCCCTGACCAGTAATGCGAAAGAAGTTGCACGATCATCTCATGAACATTTCTTTCATTCAGGAACATTGTTGCATGCGTTTTCCTCCGCGCTTGACCCGGATTCTACCCTTTCTTTACGTCTCCTCTTTTGTTCTGATGTCGCTTTTCCTCCTGCCCACGGCGAAAGCCAGTGCACAGATGACAGGTGAAAACGGACGCATTACTGCACGCATTCTTGAGGAAGAAGAAAACGCGCCCATCGAGTACGCCAGCGTTGTGCTGCACCGTCATCGCGACAGTTCCATGGTGAGAGGAACAGTGTCGAATGAACAGGGACACGTCACACTCGAGAACATACCACCCGGCCGCTTTTACCTTTCCATCCACTTCCTCGGATATGAGAAGTCCTCTATCGATGATATCCGCATGGAGGCAGGAGAACGACGGGACCTTGGTGACCTACATCTGCGTATGGTCGCACTGGAAATGGACGAAGTAGAAGTGGCCGCCGATCGTGCTCCGGTGGAATACAAAATCGACAAAAAGGTCATCAATGTCGACAGACAGCTCACCGCAGCATCAGGGACAGCGGCCGATGCCCTCAAGAATGTTCCGTCCGTCACCGTTGACATCGACGGCAGTGTGAGTCTTCGCGGTAGCGGGAGCTTCACCGTCCTCATCGACGGACAGCCCTCGGCGCTGGACGCCTCCGATGCTCTGCAGCAGATACCGGCAAGCTCCATTGAGAACATCGAAATCATCACGAACCCTTCCGCCCGTTACGATCCCGATGGAGTGGCCGGTATCATCAATGTGATCATGAAAAAAGACCAGCGGCGGGGCAGCGCCGGCCAGATCAACCTCAGTGCCGGCACCTATGACAATTATCGGGGAGACTTTCTCTATACATGGAGAAATAACGGCTACGCCCTGCACTTCGGTGCTGATTACGGCAAACGCAATAATCCTGGGATTGAACGCGAGGAACGTGTGTTCTTTTCTCCTGAATCAACAATGTTCAATTACTCCGAGGGCAGCAACTACAGAAGACGGAAATCTTTCGGTGTGCGTGGCGGTATCGACATGGCACTCAGTGAACGGGATCAGCTCAATCTCGGTGTGCGACTCGGTGACCGCAGTTATAACCGCAACTCGGAACTCGACTACGAGGAATGGATCGAACCGGGGACGGATCGTTTCTCCTATCTCAGCCTCAGCGATGCACGGCGCGAGGGACGCTTCTATGCACTCGATCTCGATTACCGCCACCGATTCGATCGCCCGCAACACGAACTGACCACTCAAATCGCCTGGCGCAGCCGCGAAGCCGAGGAAAGAAATACCGACGAACTGCGGAATCTCGATCGCAGTCTTGCCAGCGGACGCCGGGCAACTGAAGACGGCCCGGGCAATCACCTGCGTGCCCGGCTGGACTACACTCTTCCATTCAATGAAC
>JAGTUW010000325.1 GCA_018224345.1 Bacteroidota bacterium | reverse complement strand
GTGCCTGGCTGTATCCGGTCGAAAAGAAGAAACACATGGCCGGAATAAGCATGATGAAAACAATACGGTTGCGATTCATGAGCACCTCAGACTGTGTAAAGGAGCCGAACGTCTCGTGCGTTGATGGGCGGCAAGTATGTTCACGATCGGAAAAAGGTTTGATGGTAAACTACCTTTAATTACAGGAATATAAGGAACCTAGTCATGAATACATAAAAAGTCAAGCACTCTTCTGATTATTCTTTTACGGGATCGACGATTTCCACCGGACTGTCGAGTTCCTGATCGGAAGAAACACGAGCGATATCCGCGATGCTGTCGCCGTCACGGAGATTGATCAGACGCACACCCTGTGTATTGCGTCCCATCACACGGATGCGACGTACGTGTTGCCGGATGACCAGTCCACGCTCGGTGATGATGACGATATCATCCTGATCGGAGACGTCCTTGATACTGATGACAGGCCCGGTTTTTTCGGTGATGTTCATCGTGATGACACCCCTGCCGCCGCGCTTGGTGTGGCGATAATTCGATACCTCGCTGCGTTTGCCGTACCCGTGCTCACTGACGACGAGTACATGACCGTTGGGACGACCGACGACCATCCCGATCACGATATCATCCTTGGCGAGGCTGATACCGCGAACACCGGTTGCGCTGCGTCCCATGTTCCGGACATCAGACTCGGAAAAACGAATTGCCTGTCCGTTGCGTGTGGCGATCAGAATATCGCTCTGACCATCGGTGATTTTCGCAACAATCAGATTGTCCTTTTCCGAGAGGTTGATCGCGATGATTCCGTTGGTTCGGGGGTGTCCATAGGCACTGAGGACGGTCTTCTTTACCGTACCGTGAGACGTGACCATCATGATATACTGCGTATCCGTAAATTCCTTGACCGTGACGAACGCGGCGATGTTCTCGTTTTTCTGTTTTTTGATAAGGTTGACAATCGCACGCCCACGCGCGGTGCGTCCACCTTCCGGTACTTCGAATACCTTCAACCAGTAACAGCGTCCCTTGTCGGTGAAGAACAGGATATAATGATGCGTCGAGGCGATGAACATGTGTTCGATGAAGTCGTCTTCTCTCGCTGCCGTCCCGGCAATGCCTTTGCCGCCTCGTCCTTGTCTGCGATACGTAGTCAGAGGAATCCGTTTGATGTATCCCTGATGACTGATTGTGATGACGACGTCTTCTTCGGCGATCATGTCTTCGAGTCTGAAGTCAGCGTAATCGTAAATGATCTCCGTGCGACGTTCATCGCTGAACTTGTCGCGCAATGTGCGCAGTTCCTCTCCAATGACCTGCCAACGCAGGGCGGGGTTCTCGAGGATACTGCGGAGTTTGGCAATGAGCTTGATCGTTTCCTTGTATTCGTCTTCAATTTTCTTGCGTTCGAGTCCGGTCAGTCTCTGCAGACGCATATCAAGAATAGCTTTCGCCTGCACCTCGCTCAGCTTGAACTTGCGCATAAGGTTGTTACGTGCGTGCTCGGTATCACGGGATTTCTTGATTGTCTCAATAACCTCGTCGATGTTATCGAGCGCAATGAGATAGCCTTCGAGGATATGTGCGCGTCGCTCCGCTTCGGCCAGCTCGAAATTCGTGCGGCGGACGACGACATCGTGACGGAAGTCGAGGAAGTGCCGCATCATTTCCCTGAGCGTGAGAACTTTCGGACGCCCATCGACCAGCGCCAGCAAGATGGCACCGAAGGTCACCTGCATCTGCGTGTGCTTGTAGAGATTGTTCAGGACAACTTCCGGATTGCCGTCACGCTTGGTCTCGATGACGATGCGCATGCCGTCGCGGTCAGATTCGTCCCGGAGGTTGCTGATACCGTCAAGCTTTCCTGCCTTGACCAGGTCAGCAATCTTTTCAATCAGATTCGCCTTGTTGACCTGGTACGGAATCTCGTTGATAATAATGTTTTCCCGCCCGTTTTTCTGCGTCTCGACAGAGGCACGGCCACGAACGATGATTTTTCCCCTGCCGGTCAGATACGCATCATGCACACCCTGATATCCGAAAATAATGCCACCGGTCGGGAAGTCCGGCGCCTTGACATGCTTGATTAAATCCTCAATGGGGATGTCGGGATTCTCGACCATGGCCAGAAGGCCGTCGACTACTTCGGTGAGATTGTGCGGGGGGATGTTCGTTGCCATACCGACAGCGATCCCCCCCGATCCGTTGACGAGCAGATTCGGAAGAACCGCGGGGAGGACGCGCGGCTCCTGTAACGAGTCATCGAAATTCGCAGCAAAATCTACGGTGTCCTTTTCCAGATCGCGCAGCATCTCGAGGGCGATCGGTGCCATTCTTGCTTCTGTATAACGCATTGCCGCCGCCGAATCACCATCGACGGAACCGAAATTTCCCTGCCCCTGAACAAGAGGATAGCGCAGTGAAAAATCCTGCACCATGCGTACCATTGTGTCGTATACGGCGGAATCACCGTGGGGATGGTATTTACCGAGAACTTCACCGACGATACGCGCGGACTTCTTGTAAGAGCGGGTTGGGCTGAGACCCAGTTCACTCATGCCGAACAGTATGCGCCGATGCACGGGCTTGAGACCGTCACGAACGTCCGGCAGTGCGCGCGAGACGATGACGGACATGGAATAATCGATGTAGGAACTTTTTAGTTCATCCTCAATGCTGACACGGAGGATTTTTTCTGATGAGGTCGACATGGCTTGTGACAATAATACGGATGAGTAAAATATATCGAGGAAAAATACGAAAAAACCGGCACTTCTGAAAGTCGTCATGAGGGTTTTGTCCCGGAAAAATGGTCCTGCAATGCCCCCTGTTTTGTTTTTTGTCCGGGAGGTTGGATATTTCCTGATTGACTGACTTTGAAATGAACCTGTGTGGATGACAAGGTATGAGAGAAACACTCACAGAACTACGGCAATCATTCGAGGAGCACCTGCTGCGGCAGGAAAAACACCAGAACACCATTCGTTCCTACGCCAATGATTTACGTCAATTTCAACAATGGTGTGTGAGTACGTTCGGTGAGGATTCCACGGTCACTTCGCTGACACGCAGTGACGTGCAGGATTATCGAACCTTCCTTCTGACAAGAAATGCATCGCCTGCTTCGGTGAACCGGAAAATCACCACCCTGCGTCGATTTTTCGACTACTGTTCAGGCATAGGGGCAGTGGAGAAAAATCCTGCGACGGACGTCAGTGGCATGAGTGCAGAAGCCCGGGTGCCCGTGGTGCTGGAACGAAAGGATGCATTGCTGCTGGCACGGACATCGGAACGCAATCCCGGACCACTCGAAGCGGCGGTGATTCTGCTGCTCCTGCACAGTGGTCTGCGTGGAAGCGAACTCTGTGCCTTGACCGTCGGCGATGTGCATATGACGCCACGTGAATCCCGTCTGTTTATCAGAGGCGTTCGGGGAAAGACGACGCGATTCGTCTATCTGACGTCACGTGCCAAGAATGCATTACGCAACTACATGCGTTGGCGCGGCGTGGCAATCATGGCCAAACGGTTGCGAAAGGAAGCGCTGTTTGTCACCTATGACGGCGTTCCGCTTTCACAACAATCAGTCGACCAACTCGTCAAGCGCGTCGGCCGTACCGCAGGACTGGCGGATATCACGCCTTCCATGTTACGCAATACATATGCCGCCAACGCCATCAAGTCCGGAAAACCGCTCGATGCGGTCGCACAGGTGATGGGTGTGGCGTCAACGAAAACGTTGCAGAGATTCAAAGGGATGGTCGATGAGGAAAAGGGGTAGTAACCGATGCCGATCATACCTGTCGATAAACTTCTCAGCATGTACGCCTCGGGGTTGTTCCCGATGTCGGAAGGAAAAGATGGTCCGATCATGCTGTTCAGTCCGGATCCGCGAACAATCATCGATCCTTCCTCCCTGCGTGTGACACGAAGTCTGCGTCAGAGCATGCGCTCAAGAAACTTCGATCTGCGCTTCAACACGGCCTTTGAAGATGTCATCCGGCACTGCGCGGATCGTGATGAAACCTGGATTTCAGAAGATATCATCGCCTCGTATATCGCACTGCATTCCCTCGGCCATGCGCATTCGGTCGAAACCTGGCATGAAGGACGGTTAGTCGGCGGGCTGTATGGCGTTTCCCTGGCCGGCGTGTTTTTCGGTGAATCGATGTTCACTATCGAACGCGATGCATCGAAAGTGGCACTGGTACACCTGTGCGCACGTATGACCAGATGCGGGTTGCCACTGCTCGATGTGCAGTACAGCACACCGCATCTTCTGCGACTTGGCGCGTATGAGATCTCAAGGGCGGAATACCTTCATAAACTCGACGCAGCTCTGCGGTTGCCGGTCAGCTTTCTGGGTTGAACATCGTGCTTACACGTCTTCAAACGGCTTTTCGAGCAACTCTTCGGTGATCTCTCCCGGCAGCGGCAATGTCACGAGTGCGCCCTCCCGCTGTACCGCCCATGCGGCAACGGTATTGGCAAAATACGTTGCGTTCGCCAGCGGTTTCTTGTAGTTCAGTGCATAGAACAATGCAGCGTGCCAGACTTCATGGACACCAGCGGGATCAACGACTTCGGCTTCCACGGTGGGGACACGGACGACCTTCACGCCATCGGAAACAAGCGCACCCTGCTTTCCCATGTTCATGACGATGGTCTTTGCGCCAAGATCGTGATAATGCTTGAGATGCTCCTCGCGCGTGGCTTTCCCGAAAAGATTTTCAGCATCGTCAATCGTCGGTGTAAGGATATCGGCGAACTGCAGCGTTTTTTTTATCGTACTTACAGCATCTTCACGGTTACGCCAGAGAGCCGGTTCGTAAAACGGTTGCAATACCGTCGTGCTGTCAAACTTCTTGGCAAGGCGCAGAATCTCGAAAATACTGTGCCGCGCAGGATGCTTCCAGAGGCAGAAACCGCTACCGTAGACGATGCGTGAAGCCTGCGCAAGGGCGACGTGTTCCTTGGTGTTGTGCAGTTGCCATTCGGAAAGGCGGTAGAAAGCAGACTGTATGATCTGATTCTGACGTGCCGTGAAAAGAAGGCTTGTCTGATGTTCACGTGAAAATTGCATCGTCGATGCGTTTACCTTATGCTGCCGCAGCATGTTCTGCACAAACGTCCCGTGCGCATCAGCGCCAACAGAGGCAATACAATTCGCTTTTCCGCCCAGCATACTGTAATAGATCGCGATCAACGCCGCGGAACCACCAATCCGTTTTTCAAACGTCAGTGCGTCAGGCAGGGTGCTGCCTTCCGCGCGTAATTCAACGAATGCTTCGCCTGCCGTGGTCAGATCATACATGATCTGGGGAGGCACTTTCAATTCGGTCATCCCTTTGCTCCTCAATCAAAGTGTGCGT
This sequence comes from Bacteroidota bacterium, assembly GCA_018224345.1. Classification (GTDB taxonomy): domain Bacteria; phylum Bacteroidota; class Ignavibacteria; order SZUA-365; family SZUA-365; genus SZUA-365. The sequence continues at coordinate 6,293 of JAGTUW010000325.1, read as the reverse complement.
CGTGTCCCCTCCATATAGGACACAAACGAATGATTCGGTAAGTCATTCCTAAGGTAGGCAATTCGCGTCGCAATTTCAATAGTGTCGTCCAACCTTCCATCCAGACCATGATCCATGCAACCTGTCCGACAAGATGTATACGTCCGGAAACATCCAGGTTGTACTGAAATGAGGGAGAAGAACGTCGCTCGTCGCTGCAGCCACTACTGTGCTTCATATCGTGCCTTTGGAATTGAAGCGCGTGGGGAATATATTCATTCTCTTATGTTGGCAGAGCAAATCCGGCATATCGAAGAACGCATACAACACGCCTGTGAACGTAGTGGACGGGCGCGGGACGAGCTGACTCTCGTCGCGGTGACGAAAACGCAACCAATCGATGTCGTCAATCGTGCGATTGCTGCCGGCCTCACGGACATAGGTGAAAATCGCGTCCAGGAATACCTCGCCAAGCAGCCGCAACTGCAACCGCATCGCTTCCATATGATCGGCCACCTGCAACGCAACAAGGTACGGCAGGTTCTTCCACATGCGTCGATGATTCATTCGGTCGATAGCGTGGCGTTGGCCGAAGAGATACAGCGGCGGAGTCCGGGCGGGGAAGTCCGTCATGACGTGCTGATCGAAGTGAATTCGAGTGCAGAAGACTCGAAGTTCGGTGTGATGCCTGCAGATGTGCCTGTGCTTGCCGGACACATCATGAAGTTACCGGCGTTGCGCCTACGCGGATTGATGACTGTCGCCGCCTATGTGGAGGATGTGGAATTACTCCGTCCGGCCTTTCGACTCATGCATACATTGCGTGATGAATTGGCGGAACAGTATCCGGATGAAGAAATCCGGGAATTGTCAATGGGTATGACAAACGATTTCGAAATCGCTATCGAAGAAGGAGCAACATTACTACGTATCGGCAGTGCCATTTTTGGACCCAGAGCGTGAGGTGACGACGTGAATCCAGAGCATATCGCTAACAAGGAATTTTCGACGGTAAAGAAAGGATGGAATCCGGAAGAAGTGCAGGCGTTTCTCGACACGCTTGCCGAAGATATCGTGCTCCTCCACGACGAGAATCATGCCCTCCGTGGAGAAATACGCAGACTCGAACAACAGTTGCACCAATCCCAGTCAATTGAAAAACGGGTCCGTTCCATGCTCTCCGAAATGAAGAACGCCTCGACGCGTATGGTCGGCCAGGCTGAAGCCAGCGCAGCGGCCATGTCGTACAAGGTGGAACAGGAACGCAAGAGTATTCTCGAACATGCAAGAAGCGAGGCAGAACTCGTTATTCGTGATGCCGAACGACGTGCAGAACGACAGCTCATACAGGCCAACGGACGACTACAAACACTCAAAGAACAAATCGACCTCCTGGACATCAAAAAACTCGCACTGATTACACGCATCAAATCCATATTGCGGGCACAGGTCGATTTTCTTACAGCGCTGGAAAAAGGCAAGCAGACGCAACCGGGTCCGATGTCGTTGCAACGGACATCAAAAACGAGAGAAGGGATCGAAAGGGACGCAATGGAAGATATTATTGAACGACTCGACGATATGGAAACACACAATGTCTGAATTACGTCAACGCATGCAGGAAGCCGTCGATTACATCCGTACTCGGACGGCAGTGACACCCTCGGTCGGTATTATTCTCGGCACCGGGCTCGGCGGCCTTGTCGAGGATGTGGAAATCGACGCGATCATCAATTACGGGGATATCCCCCATTTCCCGATTTCCACCGTGGAATCACACAACGGGAAGCTGATTTTCGGCACGCTGTCGGGAAAACAGGTGATGGTGATGCAGGGACGTTTCCACTATTACGAGGGATACTCGCTCGGTCAGGTCACCTTCCCGGTACGCATCATGCATCAACTCGGGGTGCGGACGTTGCTGATTTCGAATGCGGCGGGCGGTATGAACCCGATATATCGGCGTGGCGATATCATGCTTATTTATGATCATATCAATCTCATCGGGGACAATCCACTGATCGGTCCCAATGACGATTCTCTCGGACCACGGTTCCCTGATATGAGTGAAGCATACAGTGAGACACTGATCGCACAGGCGGAAGCTGTTGCATTGGAGGAACGCATCCCGCTTCGTAAAGGTGTGTTCGTCGCCGTCGCCGGACCGAATCTCGAAACACGTGCCGAGTATCGTTTCCTGAGAATTATCGGGGCCGACGCCGTCGGGATGTCTACTGTCCCTGAAAATATTGTAGCCATCCATATGGGAATCGATGTTCTTGCCTTCTCCATCATCACCGATGAATGTTTTCCGGATGCACTCGAACCCGTGGACGTCCCTGCGATTATCAAGGCTGCCAATGAAACCGACCCCAAACTGCGCACACTGATGAAGGGTGTGATCGCGCGGTTACAATGGTAACTGGTACACAGTATGGATGAACGTGCCACGCTTCTCCGATTGCTGTCCGCGCTGCTGCTGTTCAGTCTGCTGTTGATCTGGGTTTCCCTGCGCTACAACGGGATCCCTCTCGTCGGTGTCCTCCCCGGTGACTTCGAATTGAGTATCCCGGGCGGATCCTTGTATCTCCCCGTTACAACAAGTGTGCTGCTGAGCGCAATTCTCACATTCATCGCCTATCTTATAATAACCAGAAGCAGAAATCATTAATACCACCATGACCACGTTTCAACCCTTTCCCGAAAAATTTACCTACGCGGAACTCGAAGCAGACATCCTCGCCTTCTGGCATGACAACGATATATTCGGAAAAAGCGTCGAACAACGCGAAGGCGCGAAGCTTTTCGCTTTCTACGAAGGACCGCCTTCCGTCAATGGTAAACCGGGAATTCACCATGTCATGTCGCGGACACTCAAAGATATGATATGTCGATACAAAACGATTACCGGACATCAAGTTCTGCGGAAAGCAGGGTGGGATACGCATGGACTTCCAATCGAAGTCGCACTTGAAAAAGAATTGAAGTTTGAACAGAAATCGGATATCGAGAAATACGGTGTCGAGAACTTCAACCGCAAGGCAAAGGAGTTCGTCTATCACCATATCGAATACCCAGAGGGATGGCAGAAACTCACCGAGCGCATGGGCTACTGGATAAATCTCCAGGATCCTTACATCACCTGCACAAACAACTATATCGAGTCTGTCTGGTGGGCATTGAAATCGTTCTACGATAAAGGCTTGATTTACAAGGGATTCAAAATCGTTCCGCAATGTCCGCACTGCGAAACACCGCTTTCATCGCATGAACTCGCTCTCGGTTACAGCGATGTGCAGGATATGAACCTGTATGTCAAATTCCGCTTGGCCGATGAGAACGCCTCCATTCTGGTGTGGACGACGACACCGTGGACACTGATTTCCAATGTTGCACTCGCCGTACATCCTGAACTCGACTATGTCAGGATTCGTACCGCCGAACATGGCGTGCTCTACCTGGCGAAGGAACGTCTCAGCGTCGTCGGCGACGAAGGGGAATATGAGTTGCTCGGGGAGCTGAAGGGCCGCGACCTTCTGGGCATGCGTTATGAACGTCTGTTCGACTATGTTCCTGTCGATCGTGAGGCATTCTATATCGTCGCCGCAGATTTCGTGACGGCAAACGACGGATCCGGTATCGTGCATATCGCTCCCGCCTTCGGTGTCGATGATTATGAGATGATGAAAAAATATGATCTCCCGTTCATCCTTCCGGTTACGACCAGTGGGCGCTTTACCGATGAGGTGCGGGATTTCGCGGGACGATTGGTGAAAACAATCCAGTTTGCCACACACAAGGAAGAGGGGGTGGACCCGGATATCGTGCGTATGTTGAAATCAAATGGACGGATCTTCCGCTCTTCCAGAGATTACATGCACAGCTATCCGCACTGCTGGCGTTGCGACAATCCACTCATCTACTATGCACGTGACAGCTGGTACATTCGTACGACGGCGTATGCACAGCGGATGATTGAACTCAATCGCGAGATCAACTGGTATCCGCCGGAAGTGGGCAGCGGCCGTTTCGGAAACTGGCTCGAGGAGAACAAGGATTGGTCGTTGTCACGCGATCGCTACTGGGGAACACCACTGCCGATCTGGGTGGCGGAAGACGGTTCGGATATGTTCGTCGTGGGTTCGATTGAGGAACTCCTCGATGGCTTTCGTATCGTGGATGGTCAACGCGTCCCACCGGTTCGCGAGGAAATCGACTTGCACAAGCCCTGGGTCGACGAAATCCTGTTCGAGAAACACGGTGTCCTCTACCGGCGTACTCCCGAATTGATCGACGTATGGTTCGATTCCGGTGCCATGCCTTTCGCACAATTTCACTACCCATTCGAGAACAGGGAACTCTTCGAGAATAGTTTTCCAGCGGATTTCATCTGCGAAGGCATTGATCAAACCCGCGGTTGGTTCTACACGCTGCACGCGATTTCTTCCGCTCTGTTTGACAAACCTGCCTTCCGCAATCTGATCGTCAATGAACTGGTACTCGATAAAAACGGGCAGAAAATGTCCAAGTCCAAGGGCAATGTGGTTGATCCTTTCCGCGTCCTCGAACAATATGGCGCGGATGCGACGCGATGGTATCTGACTGTCGGGAGCCCTCCCTGGCGGCAGACCATGTTCAACGAAAAAGATATTGAAGCGGTGCAGCGGAACTTCTTCCGCGCATTGATCAACACCTATCAGTTCTTTGCGCTCTATGCCAACATTGACGGATATCACGGCAATGAGAAACAGATCCCTGTCGATCAGCGTCCTGAGATCGATCAGTGGATTCTGACCGAAATGAATGCCATGCTGCGTGACGTTCGCCGCCTTATGGATGCCTACGACGTGACGCCCGCGGCCCGGGCGATATCTGACTTTACCATCGATCAGCTTTCGAACTGGTACGTGCGTCGTAATCGCAGGCGCTTCTGGAAGGGGAGCATGTCTGAGGACAAACTTGCCGCCTATCAGACGCTGCATCAATGTCTGCTTGCCGTCTCCCAGTTGATGTCACCATTCGCCCCGTTTGTCGGTGAACAGCTGTATCAAAAACTCACCGCAGGCATTCCCGAAACCGGGCACAGCGAGTCGGTGCATCTGGCCTTGCTGCCGGAGGCAGGCCAGGTCGACGAATTGCTCAAGGCCAGGATGCATTATGCGCAGCGCACTGTTTCCCTGACCCGCGGACTACGGGAACAGACACGACTGAAGACCCGTCAACCGCTTGCGCGCATCCTCGTCGCGACGACATCAGCGAAAATCACTGACCATATACGCGCGATGAAAGAGGTGATCATCGAGGAATGCAATGTCAAAGACATCGATTTCATCGCCAATGATTCCGAAATGCTGCGGAAACGCGCCAAAGCGGATTTTAAAGTCATCGGTCCGAAATATGGGAAGATGGTAAAACGCATCGCAGCGCGGGTTACCGCATTTACACCCGAGGAAATCAATCTGGTCGAGGCTGAAGGAGAACTTACATTGCAGATCGAAGACCAGACTGTGACTCTGCTGCGTGAGGATATCGAGATCCAGCACGAAGACATCGAAGGATGGACCATCGGCGCGGATGCCGAGATCGTCGTTGCGCTCGACACGACACTGACCGAGGAATTACGACATGAAGGAACCGCAAGGGAATTTGTCAGCAAGGTGCAGGGACTGCGCAAAGACCGCGGTTTTGCTGTGACCGACAGAATCGTCATCTTTGTCGATTCGAATGACGACACGTTTTTACGGGCAATTATCAAAATGGAATCGTATATTTGCGCTGAAACACTTGCGGCGGAAATCGTCAGAGCGGCGCCCCCGGAAGGAGAAGGTGCGACGATCACGATCAATGACTTCACCTGCACCGTTGATATAACAAACGCCATCGCTGACTGATCGTAGCGCAATTTCTAAGTGTCCCTTGAAACGGAGGAACTCTCATGGCAGCGAAACAGACAAAACAGAAAAAAACGGAAAAAGCCACAAAGGCTACAACATCCGCTGAGAATATGAAAAAACAAACACCATCGGTGAAGGGCAGTGCATCCACTGTGAAAAAATCTGCTGCGAAGGCACCCGCCTCTACACCCGAAAACAAGACGAAGCGGTCACGTACGGCAGCAGCTTCGAAAAAGAATAGCGGAACACGGAAAGCTGCGGCACCCGCTTCGAAATCCACTACTGCGCAAGCAGCCACAAAGAGCAACACAGCAAAGAAAACCACTTCCGCGGCAGCCAAGCCGAAAGCTGCGGCCAAGCCGAAAGCTGCGGCCAAGCCGAAAGCGGCAGCCAAGCCGAAAGCGGCAGCCAAGCCGAAAG
>JAGTUW010000324.1 GCA_018224345.1 Bacteroidota bacterium | reverse complement strand
GTGAGAGATCCATTCCACCGGTGATGTTGACCAACACGCCCTGGGCGCCACCAATGGACACTCCGTCCAGCAACGGACTGGAGATGGCATTGTGCGCGGCTTCGACGGCTCTGTTTTCTCCTTCCGCGATACCACTGCCCATGAGCGCATCACCCATGTCCCGCATGATCGTGCGGACATCAGCGAAGTCGACATTCACCAGGCCGGGCACGGCGATGACTTCCGCTATCCCGCGCGTCGCGTTGTACAACACTTCGTTGGCTATCTGAAAGGCCTCGGCCAGCGTCGTGCTTTTATCGACGAGGGACAACAGTTTCTGATTCGGAATGACGATGAGGGTATCGACATGCTTGCGCAATTCCTCGATCCCTTCCTCGGCCTGCGCCATGCGACGCTTGTTCTCGAAATGGAAGGGTTTGGTGACGATACCGACAACGAGTGCACCAGTGCCCTTGGCGAGATTCGCCACGACGGGCGCCCCGCCGGTTCCGGTCCCGCCACCCATGCCGGCGGTGACGAACACCATGTCGCTGCCGCCCAGTGCGGAAGCGAGTTCTTCCTTGTCCTCTTCGACCGCCCGGTATCCGACCGAGGGGTCCGCACCGGCGCCGAGTCCGCGTGTGAGATTCTTTCCGGCCTGGATTTTGTAGTTGGCGCAACTGCGCTCAAGCGCTTGCGCATCTGTGTTCACCGCGATGAACTCGACATTTTCGAGACCGCGATTGATCATGTCGTCGACTGCGTTTCCGCCGCCGCCGCCAACACCGACGACCCGGATCTTCGCCCGGCTGTCCATGCTGTTGTCGTATAAGATAGCCATAAGGCCCTCCTCAGTGTGTGGGTGATGTGTTTGCTTGCCATGCATTGTGTTTCCGAGAATCGCTGTATTTCATTTATTCTTCGTTTCAGATCTTCTAATATTACCTGATGTCTTATCCTGAGCCATCAACTCATAATTCATTGAACCAATCGATTATTCTCTTGAGAAGATTCACCTTCCCGTCACTGCCACCGGTTCCGCCCGTCATTCCCTGGCCTTTCATCCCGTGCAATACGAGACCGGTACAGGTGCTGTATATCGGGTTTTCAACTTCGCTGACAAAGCCACCGGCGAATCCGGAAGGAATACCAATTTTCACCGGCATGCCGATCACTTCCCGGGCAAGTGCCGCAGTTCCTTTGATCAGGGACCCGCCTCCGGTAAGGATGACACCGGAATGCAGATGCTTCGAATACCCTGATCGCTTAATTTCCAGAGCGACGATTTCGAGAATTTCCTCCATACGCGGTTGAATGATCTGGCAAAGCAGTCCACGGCTGATCTCTATTTCCTCCCGGCTGCCAAGACGCGGCAGTACGATGGGAACGTCGTCGACGATTTCCGGTATGTAGGCGTACCCATGCTCTCTCTTGAGTTTTTCCGCCTGATCGTTGAGAATGCCCAGTCCCTTGCGAATGTCCTCGGTAACTTTCTTACCCGCTATGGCGAGAACGGCGGAATGCCTGATCGTCCGCTCTTCGAAAATGGCGATATCGGTGGTGCCACCACCGATATCGACGAGCACGATGCCGACTTCCTTTTCCTCCTCACTTATGACGGCATTGGCCGAAGCCAATGGCTCGAGGACGAGATCGTTGACCTCGAGTCCCGCTCGCTCGACACATTTGTAAATATTCTGCACTGCAGTAATACCGCCGGTGATAATGTGGACGTTGGCCTCCATACGAACACCCGCCATGCCTTCCGGATCATAAATACCATCCTGTCCGTCTACAATGAATTCCTGTGGAATCACGTGAATAATGCGACGGTCAGACGGGAGTGCAACACGCTTTGTGTCCTGTAGCAGACGATCGATATCTTTGCGGGTGATTTCATTCTCGTGATTGCTGATGGCAATAACACCGCGGCTCTGAAAGCTCTGGATGTGATCGCCCGCAATGCCGACGTTGACGGCGCGCACCTTGATGCCGGACTGACGCTCTGCATCGCTGACAGCCAATTCGATGGCCCGTACGGTCTTCTCGATATGTGTCACCGTGCCGCGCGCCATCCCCTCGTTCTCGGCCTTGCCGATACCGAGAATATTGATATTGTTGTCGGCATCTCTGGCGGCGATCATCGCGCAGATTTTGGTTGTCCCGATATCGAGACCTACCACGATATTCTCCGCCATTCCGCCACTTTGATACTTGCTTTTCATATAGGATTCTTCAGCACTGTGTCTAGTTTACGTTTCCTGTAATGACCTCTGCATCGCTCGGCTCCGTGCGAACGCTGTCCGCCGTCCGGGTGGAAACAAGCAGAGTGTCAATCCCTACCGACGTCTCCGCACGTGGCGCGTTATCAGTACGACGCCATCGTGTGACGACCTGATCCTTCCATCGCAGGTCGATGTACTCAAGCGACGTGGGGTCGTATTTCATGGCGACGTTTTCCCAGAATACACTGAAAGCGCGCATTTTCGCAGTCAGTTTCGTGGCGGTTCCGAAAATAACCGGCACACCGCCCTCCATGGTGTAAAACACGATATCACGATCGTGTTCGAGACTGATCTCGGAAAACAGATGCATCTGTTTGTCGTCGATGGCGCGGACAGACTTGAGCGCCTGCAACCCTTTCATTACACGACGCTCCACAATGCGAACTCCGGGCCGTAACGTCCCGATTCTGTCATCGATACCGGTGATGACCGGTAAATCGTGTACGCTCGCGGAGCGTGCAGTGGGCAGGACATAGCCGTCCTCATCCAGCAACCAGTCATCCGACTGCACGTTGATCAATACGGCAATCGGTGTGCGTTCACGGACATCGACGCGCAGCGTGCGCGGAGGGTTGCGTGTCACCCGCACATCACGGATATACGGGTTTTCAAGTATGGTGTCACGGATCGCAAGCAGGTCCATGGATGCGAGAACACTGGAATCCGATACCCCGGCAGCAGAGCGGATGAAATCCTCGGGCACAATGGAGATTCCACGTACATCCAGCTCCACACCCACAACGCTCGCCCGCCATTCCGCAGCAAGAACGGCGACGGCGACGATCCCCCCAAGTACGAACACGAGTACGACCGTTGCGGATCGAAAGCGAGTGGGTATGACGCTGCGTTTGCGACGCATAGGGATGCTTGCTCCTGCTCAGTTCAATGATTCCAGCACTTCGGCGGAAAAGCCGAGCAACTGGATTTCGAGTTCAAGAAGAATACTGGTGCGCTCATGGACGGTGCGACGCACGTGACGAATGACCGCGAGCACATCTGCCGCGGTAGCCTGACCGGTGTTGATGATGAAATTGGCATGCCGTTCCGCTACATGGGCACCACCGTAACGGTAGCCTTTCAAACCGCATTCCTCGATGAGCTTCGCTGCATAGCCGCCTTCAGGATTCTTGAAAATGCTGCCGGCATTCGGATGCTGCACGGGCTGTGCGGCGTTGCGCTTGAGCAGCAACTCCTTACGGCGCTTGCGCAATTCCTCGCTCTCCCCTTCCGGGAGATGAAAGCGTGCAGACAGGACGATGTCATTACGAAGATCGGATCCGCGATATCGAAAACCGGCACGCTCTCTGTCTACACTGACGACCTCGCTGCCGCGTAATACGGTGACATCGAGCAGATAATCGGAAATCTCGCCACCATAGGCCCCGGCGTTCATGATCAACGCGCCGCCAAGCGTACCGGGTATCCCCGCCAGCATTTCACTGCCACCGCGGGCGTTACGTATGCAGAAATCAACGAATGCGCTCAACCGTGCGCCGGCACCGGCTGTGATGACAGGACCGTCGATGGACAATGAAGAGAAATGTCGCTCGATGTTCAATGCGACACCTCGAATCCCTTCGTCGCTTATCAGAATATTGCTGCCGTTGCCGAGCACGATGTAGCGCGCCTCGACCTCACGGAAATACCGTACGAGCGCGGCGAGTTCATCAGTGCTCTTCGGTTCAATGTAAATATCCACCGGACCACCGATGCGGAATGACGTCTGCGGCGCAAGCGGCTCACTGATGTGAATATCGCCTTTGCAGATGCTCTGTATGTGTTCAATCGACAACATGCGTCAATCGCTATCCTTCCATTGTGAAATGAACTCCGCTCCGTAGAGGTAAATGTCACCCGCACCCATGGTGATGACGATATCGCCCGCACGAACGATGTCTTGCAACTGCGCCGGTATATCGTTCTTGTCCGGTACGTATGTGACATGCTTGTGCCCGAACCCCCGGGCTGCATCGGCGATAATCTCACCGGTGATTCCCTGAATGGGAAGCTCGCGCGCGGGATACACGTCGGTGATCAACAGTACATCTGCGTTCATGAACGCCCTGCCGAAATCCTTGTAGAAATCACGTGTGCGTGTGTACGTATGCGGTTGAAACACACAGACGACACGACGGCGCCACCCGGCCTTGATACCGCGCAGTGTGACCTGCACTTCTGTCGGATGATGCGCATAATCATCGATGACGAGAACACCGTCCATGTCGGCCTTGACTTCGAAACGGCGGAAGACGCCGGCAAAGGAGTCCAGTGCGGACTTGATGTCTTCAAATGCGATCCCGAGTTCAAGACTGACTGCTATGGTCGCAAGCGCATTCTGTACGTTGTGTTCACCAGGCACACCAAGATCGATGACGCCGATCTCTGCACCGGAACACACTACGGTAAAACGCGAACGGTTTTCCTTCTGCACGAGGTCCACGGCCTGAATGTCAGCCTGGGAGCTGAGGCCATACGTCACCACTTTGCGCATGATGCGTGGCAGCACTTCCTGCAACGCCGGTTCATCAAGACAGAGCGTGACAAAACCGTAAAACGGCACCTTGTTGGCAAATTCCACAAAGGCGTTTTGCAGATCGTCGAGACTGCTGTAAATATCGAGGTGCTCTTCTTCGAGAGAAGTGAGAATCGCAATGGACGGATTCAGCTTGAGAAATGAGCGATCGAACTCATCGGCCTCGACAACCATGAATTCCCCACTGCCCAATCGCGCATTGGTACCCCCGAAGGCATGGAGTTTGCCACCGACGATGACCGTGGGATCCTGACCGCCTTCAATCAGTACCATGCCGAGCATCGACGTGGTCGTGGTCTTGCCATGCGTCCCTGCCACGGCAATACCGTGATGCAGACGCATGACCTCGGCCAACATTTCCGCACGGCGTATGACGGGAATCTTTCGTTCGATGGCGGCCAGCATTTCCGGATTCTCATGGGAAACGGCGGAGGAGTAAACCAGCACATCGGCATCGGTGAGATTCGCCGGGTCGTGTCCCTGATGTACAGTTGCCCCGAGATCCTCGAGATGCCTCGTGACTTCCGTCAGCGTCATGTCGGAACCCGACACGCGAAAACCCTGATTGAGCAGAATTTCAGCGATCCCGCTCATCCCGATACCACCGATACCGACGAAGTAAATATGACTGATGTTCGCAAATTTCATGTTACCGCCGCTTCTCCTGTTCGAGTTCCTTGAGGATACCGTAGAGTTCCTTCTCATGCTCATAGTTCGCGACGCGAAGACGCAGTATGCGGCGGCGTCCGGAGACCTTCATGTTGATCACGGCAAACGTTCCGTCGTTGATGCGCCGCCGTTCACGTTTGAAGTTGATATGATCGATATCGGAAAACGGAATACGACGCTCGCGGAAGCGTGAAGCGAAAATCAATGCATCATCGGTGATGATCAACCGACGATTACTGACAAAACTGCTGATCAGCATGATCAGGGCATGAAGTATAAATGCGGCTATGATATAGATAACCGGGTCCTTCAACCCGAATTCAACAGTGCTCCCGGTGATCGTCCCGGTAACCACGATATACAGAACAGCGAAGGCCACATACACGAGCAACGTGATGTAGTAAAAATCATTACGGCGTTTGAAACGTTGTACCTGCGCACTCATATCTGCCTCTCTGTCCTTGTGCCCTGAGTTTCGGTCCCGGTAGGTACGTCCGCCGCCGGGGCGCCGGCCTGACCGGCGAGACGGAGTACCGCTTCAGCGATGTCGAATGCGGCACGCGGCCGTCCTGCGACGGTGGCGGCTTCAGCCATGCGCATGAGTGTGGCGCTGTCATCAAGCAGAGAAAACAACTCGCGCTCGAGGCGAGGGAGTTCTTCATCCCGTAACACATGCGCCGCACCCTGCTCGGCAAGCGCGACCGCGTTTTTATATTGATGATCCGCCGTCGCATGCGGATACGGTATCAGCAACGATGGCGTACCGAGTGTTGTCAGTTCCGCAATGGACGTTGCACCCGCACGGCATACTACCAGGTCAGCTGCGGAATAGGCAACATCCATCTCGTCAATGAACGGTCGTACAATAACCTGTTCGTGATACAGGGCACCGAGAGATTTGTATGTATCAAATTCCGCCGTTCCGGTTTGCCAGATGAGTTGATACTCTTCACGGACGAGGCGCGGGACCAACGCCCGCACTGCGCGGTTGATCGACCGTGCGCCCAGGCTGCCACCGAACACCAGCAGCGTTTTGCGTGCGGGGTGCAATCCGAAATGGACACGCGCATCACCGGCATCATGGCGACGCAGACTGAGACGTACGGGATTCCCGCTCTGTGACAGGCGCTTGGCACCCTGCAACAATCTTGCGCTGCCCGGAAAACTGACATGCACTTCGTCCACCAGTGGTGCGAGCTTGCGCGTAGTCATACCGGGAAATTCATTCTGCTCGTGAATCAGTGTGCGCCGTCCTGTGCGTGCGGCAACATAGAGCAACGGCCCGGAGACGTATCCGCCGGTCCCGATCACGACATGCGGGCGACGATGTCGCAGGATGCGCCAGGATTGTACCAGCGACACAATCAGTTTGAGCGGCAACAGCACGGTCCGTAACGACAGTCGCCGCTGTAACCCGGCAATCCAGACGCTGTCGAATGGATACCCGTACTTCGGCACGACACGCGCTTCAATGCGATTGCGTGATCCGACGAAACTGATGACACAATCGGGACGCAGTGTATGCAGCGCTTCTGCGATCGCTATACCCGGGAACAGATGCCCACCGGTACCGCCACCAGCAAATATGACACGCAACGCCTCACTCATTTGTACAACTCCCCGACTCGCGGACCCGCGGGTTCTTCATAATGCACAATCTCACGCGGCCGTATGCGCGTGTACATCGAGATGTTGATCAAAATTCCGAGTGCATAGGCAGTAAATAGTATTGTTGTTCCCCCGTAGCTCATCAACGGCATCGGGAGCCCGGTAGTCGGCAACAGCCCGGTCGTGACCATGGCATTGACAATCGCATAGACAGTGACGGTACAGGTGATCCCAACCGCCAGAAAACGTCCGAGATCGTCAGTAGCACGTTTGGCTATTTTCATGCCACGGATCATAATGACGGCGAACAGAATAATAAGCAGTGCCGCACCGATGAAACCATATTCCTCGCCAACGATGGCGAAAATGAAGTCAGTGTATGACTCAGGCAGATAGAGTTCACGCTGTTTGCTCATTCCCATCCCGACACCGAAAATACCACCGCTCCCGAGCCCGATTATCGCCTGTTCCACCTGGTAATTCCCGGCATCGGTCGCCCCGCCTTCTCCCGAGAAATGCGAGACAATACGGTTCCATCGGTAGGATGCAGAAACTGCATAGACGAGAAGCACCGGAATACCGGCAAGGCCGATGCCGACAAGGTGCTGTATGCGAACCCTGCCGACAAAAAGAAGCATGAAACTGATACCGAGAATGATTGTTCCGGTACTGAAATTGGGCTGCAGAAACACCAGGCCGGCCACTGCAGCGATCCAGATCAGCAGAGGCAGGAATCCGTCACGGAAACTCGCGATCTTATTCTGTTTCGCATCGAGAAGAACGGCAAGATGAATGATGAGCGCAAATTTCGCAAACTCCGAAGGCTGGAAATTTACCGGACCGAAACTCACCCAGCGCTGTGCCCCCTTGACTACTGTCCCGCCCACAAGCGTATAGGCCAAAAGAGCCAGAGCGACCACAAGCACAATCTTGCTGATGTGACTGTAGAAATGGTAATTGACAAACATGCCCACGAACAGCGCGGCGACACCCATGATGACACGTATGGAATGATTCCGGAAAAGATAATTGTAATCACCGTCATGGCGAATACCGGATATCGACACCGAAGCACTGTACACAACACCTACGCTGAACAGCATGATGGCCAGCACACTGAGGAAAATATAGAGGTCGATATGTCCGGTACGTTGTTTCATGCCACCATCGGCTCCCGGCAGAATGTATGGACGCATTCCTTGAATACCCGGCCGCGTGCTTCGAAGTTTTCATACATGTCGAAACTGGCGCAGGCGGGTGACAGCATGGCAATGTCACCCGGCTGGGCAGCCATACGCGCGATATTGACGGCCTCCATCATGTCACGTGCCTTTGATACCTTGGTGAACGGAGCGAACGCCCGTCCCATGTTATCTCCGGCTTCCCCGATCAGTATCATGGCGCGCACTCTCTCACTGACGAGATCGAACAACGGATCAAAGGAAGCACCCTTGTCTCGTCCCCCTGCAATCAGTACCACCGGTTGCCTGTAACTCTGCAGAGCAATGACAACGCTGTCAACATTCGTGGCCTTGCTGTCGTTTATCCATTTGACACCATCGACTTCACAGACGAATTCCAACCGGTGCTCGACACCCTTGAACCCCATGACCGCCTCACGTATCACATCGGCACCAATCCCCTCAAGCCGTGCTGCAAGCCCTGCCATGAGCACATTCATGTAATTATGCCTTCCGAACACCTGCAGATCATCAACACGCGCGATCAATTCCTTACCGTAACCCGCTTCGATGTACAACGACCCGTTCTCCCGCCATCCGCCCTTGCTCAGGCGTTGGAGTGAACTGACGGGAAAGAGTTCCGAACACGCGGTCTTGATCGCCCCGCTGACTACCGGATCATCGTAATTGTAAATCAGATGATCCTGCGCGTTCTGATTCATGAAGATGCGCTGCTTGGAGGCGACATACTCCTGGAAATCACCGTGATAGCGGTTGAGATGATCCGGAGTGATGGTAGTGATCACTGCGGTGCTCGGATGAAAGGTTACACAGGTGTCGAGTTGGAAACTGCTGATTTCCAGCACGGCGATGTCGATTTCCCCTTCCTCTTCTCTCATCGCGTCGGTGAAGGCCCTGCCGATATTGCCCGCGACAAGCGTGCGGCGCCCTGCGGCAACACAGATCTCGCCACTGAGTGTTGTGGTCGTCGTTTTCCCGTTCGTCCCGGTCACGGCGATGACAGGGACATCGAGGAACATCGTACCGACTTCGATTTCACTGATGACGGGAACGCCCCGTCGCTCTGCTTCAACGATGACGGGAGCCTCGGAAGGGATACCGGGACTCACCACAACGATGTCCGCCGCAAATACGCGGGCACTGTGCTGCCCGAATTCATGAGGGACTTGCTCCTCACGCAAAATCCGGGCGGCTTCCTCGAATTTCGATGCGGGGGAAAGTTCGGTCAGAAACACACTGACTCCCTTGCGGTGAAGCAAGCGTGCCGCCGCAAGTCCGCTGCGGGCGGCACCAACAATGGTGACATTCAAACTGGCGATGTCAAAAGCGCGCTGCATGATTAACGTACCTTGAAGGTTGCCAAACTCAGAATTGCAAGAATGATCGCCACAATGTAAAAACGTGTGACGATCTTCGGTTCGGGCCAACCGAGCAATTCAAAATGATGATGGATAGGGGCCATGCGGAATACACGTTTACCCTGCCCGTATTTTCGCTTCGTATATTTGAAATATGTTTTCTGTATCAGTACGGATACCGTCTCCGCAAAAAAGATACCGCCGAGTATCGGCAACAACAGCTCTTTTTTGATCATCACCATGAGTACCCCCATCGCGCCACCGAGTGCCAGGGAACCAGTGTCACCCATGAATACCTGCGCGGGATAGGCGTTGTACCAGAGAAAGCCCAGGCCGGCACCAATGACTGCCGCACTGAATACCGCCAATTCACCACTGCCGGGCAGATAGATGATATTGAGGTAATTCGAGAAATCAACCCGGCCACTTGCGTAGCTGATAATGGCAATGGCGATAAAGGAAATCGAAATGGTACCGATCGCTAATCCGTCCAGTCCGTCGGTCAGATTGACTGCATTTGACGTCGCAGTGATCACGAGGATGATCATCGGAATATAAAATATTGAGAAATCCAGCACGAGGTTTTTGAAAAACGGTACGGTCGTCACGGAATTGTAACCCGCGAACTGCGGAGAAAAATACAATACAGCGCCTACAATGATGCCGACAATTACCTGTCCGACAATCTTGTATTCCCCGATCAGGCCTTTCGGATATCTTTTGACGACTTTCAGATAGTCATCGATGAAGCCAACCAGGCCAAGAAGGAGTGTGGCAAGCAGTATCAGCCAAACGTAGGTATTCGACAGTTCACCCCAGAGTGCGACAGGAATGATGATGGAGGCGAGAACGATAAGCCCGCCCATCGTGGGTGTCCCGGCCTTGACCAGATGTGTCTCCGGCGCCTCGAGCTTCGCGGCTTCCCCTATCTGACGTGTGCGAAGGAACGCGATGATGCGGGGACCGATCAAAAGACTGATCATCAGGGCGGTGATGGCCGCCGCCGCCGCACGGAAGGTGATAAAGCGGAAAATATCAAAACCCGGAGGACTGATCGTCACGTTCAGATATTCGAACAAATAGTAGATCATACGTTACACCAGCGCCTCCGTTCGCTCTTGATTGCAGAGGAGATGTGTCACAATGTCTTCCATTTCCATACCGCGTGAACCTTTGACCAGAACAGTGTCGCCTTCATCCAGCAGGACATCAAGCATGGCGCACAGTGCCGCCTTGTCAGTGAAATGCCTTGCGACTTTCGCAACATCCCTGACAGCGGAGCTGATCGCCCGCGCATGCTTTCCGTATGTGAGGACATAAGGGATATCCGCCGCAGCTACGGCTGCACCGATTGCTTCATGCTCCGGGCGTGCGGTCTTGCCAAGTTCGAGCATGTCACCGAGAACGATGCAGCGCGCCCCTTCGACCTTCCTGTGCCGAAGCAGATCGAGCGCCACCAGCATGGAATCCGGATTGGCGTTGTAGGAATCATCAAGTATGGTGATACCGCGCACGTTCCGTATCTGAAGGCGTTTCCCGGTGCTCTCCAAGGCCTCCAACGCCTGCTTCATTTTCCTTTTCCCGCAGCCGAACGCAAATCCGATGGCCAGCGCGGCAGCGGCATTCCATGCCGTATGTGTACCCGCAATACGCAATCGCAATATCATTGGCTGACGCATGAATCGCGGCGCCTCGATGCGAACACGTGGATAACCCTCGCCGTCCAACGTATTGTCGGTGATACGTATATCACTGTCGCGGTGCATGCCGAAACGAAG
>JAGTUW010000323.1 GCA_018224345.1 Bacteroidota bacterium | reverse complement strand
GTTGCCCACTGTCACGACAGAGGCGCACGAAGGTGACATTCCTTCGTGCGCCTCTTCACTTTCCTGCAGGGGCAGAGACCGCCTGCTGCCTCTGCCCTCCCTTCTTCCGCACCCTCACCGGCAGAAACTATAACGGCTATTTGCGAATTGCAACGGGGAATTCCAGGATTGATGCGGGCCGGCATGTGATTGCCCCGCGGGAATTCACAAACTGCACGCAGTTATTCACAAATTACCGACGCTTATTCACAAATTACCCGTGGTTATACACAAATAACCCGCAGATATTCACAAATAACCCGCGCTTACTCACACATTACCCGGAGTTGTTCACAAACTGCCGGCGCTTATTCACAAATCACGCGCAGTTATTCACAAATAAGTCGCAACTATTCACGAATTCCAGCGATCATGCACGAATGATGCGTGTTTCGGACGCATTACTCGACTATCCTGCCGTTGCGCAATTCCAGGGCCAGACGTTGCAGTCTGTACACATGTTCGATTGCTTCGAGCATGCCCGCCGAGTGTACCGACACGGTGCGGTTGCCCATATCCGGTGCGAAAATGAATTCGCCGGGCAGACTTTCTATATTCCCGTCAAAGGCCAGTCCGACGACTTCCTTGTTGCGGTTGATCAGGGGGCTCCCGGAATTGCCACCGATAATGTCATTGGTGGAGACGAAATTCAGGGGCGTCGCCTGATTGAACATCCCCGGAGGATTTTTCCAGCGCTCCGGAAGCGCCCATTGTTCGTCGTCCGCATGGGAGAAGTGACGATCATACATGCCGTAGAATGTGGTGATCGGGGGTGCGACCGTCCCGTTGTAGTCATAACCCTCGACGACGCCGTCACTGATGCGGAGAGTGAAGGTGGCATCGGGCGGAATCGATGTCCCGTAAATTTCGAACAGCGCCCGACCGAGCAATGTGTTGTTGAGCTGATCACGTACGCGCACCTCGTTCGCGACTTCCCCGGCTGCATCGCGCCTCGGATAAGCCATGCGGGCAATAGTCACCAACGGGTCATCCGTCGTTTCGATTGATTCGGGAAGGCCCTGCGCAAACGCTTCGAATTTCACCGAGTCGGCGAGCAGGGTTTCCGAGAGCAGACGTGCAGCCGCATCCGTGCAATTCTGTCCCTGCAATGCAAACCGGACAATCGGATCGTCATTTCCGAGCATGCGCTGCATCATCATCAGTTTCTTCTCGAGCGTCAGGCGCTCCATGATCATATCCGCTTCACGGAATTTCTGCATTGAACGGATTGTCACGTCAAGAGTATTGCCCTTGAACTGACTGTGCCGATCATCCTCTGACTTTTCAAGTTCCGAACTCAACCGTGCAAGACTCATCGCATGATTGAGATATGTCGGGGGACCAAGCATTTCGAAGCGGAACGCCAGCAGATCGGGAGCGACACTTCGCACTTTTTCCCTCGCATCTGCAATTTCATCCCAGATATGTCCGTATTTCGAGGCGAGCTCCGGACGGGCCATCACTTCCGCACGGAACTTCCGGTCGAAATCCTTGCGTCGTTGCATGAGCACATCGTTTTCGAGTCCGCTGAGCTGTCCTCTGTACGCCTTCTGTGAATTGGCCATAGAGAACAACTGGTTGGTCATCTCTTCCTTGCGCTCGGGATTCTTTTTCATGTACCGCTTGAGAACATCGACATAGTCGTCGAGCAGGTAGGTGATCCAGGGGAATTGTACGTCACGATTGAATTCGAGCTGATCCGATGTACTCAGACGGCTTGTACTTCCGGGATTGCCGATAGTGAAGACCAGTTCGCCTTCCGCGGCTCCCCTGTCACTCCACTTGTAGTAATGATCGGTTTTGAGTGGCGTGCCGTCTTCGTCATAGACACGGAAGAAGGCGCAATCCAGCGTGAAACGCGGGTACGTGAAGTTGTCGTCATCACCGCCGAAAAAGCCGATATTCAGTTCCGGTGCAAAGACGAGGCGGATATCGTCATATCGTTTGTAAATATAGGCCGAGTATTTCCCGCCGTTGAAAAACGTCACCAGTTGACAGCGATTGCCGGTTTCCTCACCGAGGGTCTGTTCGATGTCGGCGATTTTTCTGTCCCGCGCAGCCAGACGTTCCTCATCACCCTCGGCCGCATCCATCGCGGCAATCACCTCGTCGGTCATGTCACGGATTTCGACGAGCTGCTCGACGAACAACCCTTCCACCCTGCGCTCATCCCCGAGCGTTTCCGCCAGAAAACCGGAAACGACAAGGTTCTCGCCCTCTTCCGACACCTGGTCGACAGGTTCTCGTCCGCAATGGTGATTCGTCATCACAAGGCCATCCTCACTGACGAAGGAGGCCGTGCACCAGGTGGCGAAACGCAATGCGGACATGCGTACGTCTTCCATCCACTGCTCATCGGGGGTGAACCCGTATTCTTCACGGAAATATTCCACCGGCGGGTATTCGAAGGTCCACATCCGTCCGTTGTCAAAGCGCTGTGCCTCGATGCTCTCGAGTTCCTTCTGTTTCGCCTTCTGATACGGCGTCAATTCCTGCGTACTGCTGCAGCCGACAAACAGCATGAGCACGAGGAACAATCCCGTCCCCGTTCGTAACCAATTTCGTGTCATAACATTATCCTGAAAAAAAAAAAATAAATGGTGGTTGCAAGCCATTTTTCCCCGATGCAGGGAATCATGTAAGGTAAGAAAAATTCTCGGTAACGGGAATGAGGGGAGGAGGAGGGAGTTAAGAGTTAAAAGTAAAGAGTGGGAAATGAGGGAAATGAGGGGAATGAGGGAAATGAGGGAAATGAGGATTTTGATTTGATGTATGGGTTGATACTGGCCCTGCCTGCCCCGCTGGAGCGAAGCGAAAGCGGGGTGGTGCTATTCTTCCCCTCGAAAAAGCCCTTCTTGCCCTTCTGGTCCGTCGCTTGCCCCGGAGGAGCGAAGCGACAGCGGGGTGGTTTCTCTTATTTCTGGTTTCTCGCATTTTTTTTGGGCGATGCAATCATGAAAAGAGGCGGTGCCCGGACCGCCTCTTTCATTTCAACAATGCGATAATATTATCAGAATCCCGACAGTCTGCCCCGTTCGAGTTCGCGGGCAATGCGTTCTGCCTTGTAGGCATGACGTACTGCTTCGAAAATACCGGCAGAGTGCACAGAAACTGTGCGGTTACCGGCATCTTCGGCAAAAATGAAATCACCGGGGAGACTCTGGATATTCCCGTCGAAAATCAATCCGACGACTTCGCGGTTGATATTGATCATCGGACTCCCGGAGTTGCCACCGATAATGTCATTGGTGGAAACGAAATCCACCGGCGTCGAGAGATCGAGTCCGGCGGGCGGTGATTTCCAGCGTTCCGGCAATTCCCATTCTTCATTGCCCATGTGGGAATAATACCGATCATAGAGTCCGAAAAACGTAGTATGCGCGGGGGCGATGGTACCGTTGTAGTCGTATCCCTGCACAACACCGTCAGCGATGCGCAAGGTGAAGGTGGCATCGGGAGGAATATCGGTGCCGTACACATCGTACAGCGCCCTGCCGAGCAGCGAACGGTTGACCTCGTCACGCGCATTCGCTTCGCGGGCGATCTCACCCGCTTTTTCGAGTCGCGGCTGGGCCAGACGCGCGGCCACGATGAAGGGATCCGTGCTCTGCGCAATCGAGGCAGGAGCGCCGTCGAGCAGAACGGCAAGTTTGAGGGAATCGGAAAGGACCGATTCCGACATCAGTCGTTTCGCCGCATCATCATAGGACCTTCCACGCGTCAACGCCTGCAGGACAGGGTCATCCTGCCCGAGCATGCGTTCCATGGCTTTCAACTGGCGTTCAATGGTCAGCATTTCGAGGTCGCTGTCTTCATCAACCGCCTGTCCGAGAATCCCGAGCGTGCGTTCGAGACGGTCGGCACGATAAGGCGCGGCGCGGTCTTCGTCCGCTTTCTGCAGTTGTGCTGCAAGCGTCGCCAGAGACATCGCCCTGACATAATGAGCCGAGATGCCCAGTCCACCGGCGCGCAGACCGAACAGATCCGGCGAGGCCTCCCGCATGTTGTCCCGCGTCTCGGCGATTTCCTCCCATACATGTCCGTACTTCTTCTTCAATTCCGGCTGTTTCATGACCTCGGCCTGGAATTGACGATCGAAATCCCGGCGGCGCTGCATGAGCCGGTCGTCGCGCAGGCCGTCGAGCCGTCCCATATACGCCTTGCGTCCATTGGCGATACTGAGAATGTCCGTTTTCATTTCTTTTTTCTTGTCCGGATGCATCTCGGTATAGGTCAGCAGCGCATCGATACGGTCGAGAAGAAGATTATAGATAAACGGATACTGTACATCCCTGTAATAGGCGAGTTGCTCGGCGGTGCTGAGTCGATTGGTGCTGCCGGGATTCCCGACCACAAACACCGCTTCACCCTCTTTGGCGCCTTCGGTTTTCCAGTTGTAGAAATTGTCGGTGTTGTAGGGTTTGCCGTCTTCGTCATAGATACGCACGAAGGTGAAATCGAGACAGTAGCGGGGATAGGTGAAATTGTCGTAATCACCGCCGAAATGTGCGATCTGCAATTCCGGTGCGAGAACCAGACGCACATCGTCAAAGCGCCTGTAGAGGTACAGCGAGTAGCGTCCGCCATTATATAGTGAGACCACCTGCGCACGGTACCCCGTTTCCTCTTCTGCGTTTGTCTTGATTTCCTCGATTTTCGCATCACGCACCTGCAACCGCTCCTCATCGTTGGCCGCAGCATCCATGGCATTGTGGATTTCAGCGCTTACATCGCTGATACTGATGAGCTGTTCGAAATACAGGTCGGGAATTTTCCGTTCGTCCTCGAGCGTCTCGGCAAAAAACCCGTTGGCGAGAAGGTCCTCCCCTTCTTCCTGCACGCTCGCAAACGTCCCGCGCGCACAGTGATGATTGGTCATGACCAGTCCGTCGGCGCTGACAAAGGATGCCGAGCAACCGGTGGACATGCGCAATGATGACAAACGAACGTCATCGAGCCAT